>JASGGM010000121.1:0-7342 GCA_047605045.1 Acinetobacter sp.
CCAACCAAACCATCTTTTTGCAATTGGCTACCACGGTATAGGTTACCACCACCCACAACGATACCGACCTGTACACCCAATCCAACCAAATGAGCAATAGAAAGTGACATGTGATCGAGGACTTGTGCATCAATCCCCATATCACGATTGCCTGACAATGCCTCTCCAGACAGTTTTAATAATATGCGTGAGTATCGAGGGCTATTTTTATCTGCCATGATGTTTGCTCCAAAGCAAGTATTTATATAGGTTCCACTAAAATAACGAATAGGTCTAATTAATTCGCTTTGATTCGAATCAACTTGGCGAATAGATCATATTCATCAGCATCGGTGATCTCAACTTCAAGCAAATCACCAGCTTTAATTTTTGATTTGTCAATTTCTTCAACAAAAACATTGCCATCAATTTCAGGAGCATCTGCATAGGAACGCGCGACTGCGACAGGATAATCTTCTTCCAGACCATCCACCAACACGGTCATTGTTTGCCCAATACGTCGCTGCAATTTAGCTGCTGAAATTTGTTGCTGGACTTCCATAAAGCGTTCATAACGTTGCTGTTTGATCTCTTCCGGCACATGATCTGGCAAGTCATTTGCAGTTGCACCTTCTACAGGTGAGTATGTAAAGCAACCCACACGATCAAGTTGAGCTTGTTGCAACCAGTCTAATAAGATTTGAAAATCTTCTTCAGTTTCACCTGGGAAGCCAACAACAAAAGTCGATCGTACGACCAAATCAGGACATTTTTCACGCCAAATATTTAAACGCTCCAGTGTATTTTCACTGTGTGCAGGCCGCTTCATCAGTTTAAGTATTTTAGGACTGGCATGTTGGAACGGGATGTCCAAATACGGTAAGATTTTACCTTGCGCCATTAAGTCGATGACAGCATCTACATGTGGGTATGGATAAACATAATGTAAACGCACCCATATGCCCAATTGACCCAATGCTTCACACATATCGTAAAATTTGGTTTTGACAGGCTGCCCATTCCAGAAATCCAGCTTATATTTAGTGTCAACACCATAAGCAGAGGTATCTTGTGATATCACCAATACTTCTTTTACACCTGCACGTTTTAGAGCTGCTGCTTCATCCAGCACAGAGCCTACAGGGCGAGAAACCAAATCCCCGCGCATACTTGGAATAATGCAGAAAGTGCAACGATGGTTACAACCTTCCGATATTTTCAAGTAAGCATAATGTTTTGGCGTTAAGCGAACACCTTGTTCAGGTACCAAATCGATAAATGGGTTATGCTTTGGCGGTGCTGGTACATATTGATGAACCGCTTCCATAACATCCTGATACGCAGCGGCACCAGTAACTTTCAGCACATTAGGATGCATTTGACGAATCTTTTCTTCGTCCTTACCCAAACACCCTGTCACAATAACACGACCATTTTCGCTTATAGCTTCGCCAATTGCATCCAACGATTCCTGTACAGCAGATTCGATAAACCCGCAAGTATTCACAACAACTAAATCGGCACCTTCATAATCAGATGCAACTTGATAACCCTCAGTCTTTAACTGGGTTAAAATACGCTCAGAATCAACCAATGCCTTAGGACAACCTAAAGAGACAAAACCGACTTTGGGGGATTTCATGAAAACAACACTCCACTTTAATGCGCGTATTGTAAGACTTTTCATAAGTGAAGCATAGGGATAATCGGTAATGAATAGCCATTGCACCAAAACATCACATATTTTTGGCAACTTTTTAATTAAGCACCATAAGTGTGCAAATTAAAACTTTCAATGTTCATAAATCACTTTACAATAATTTTTTATTCAGCATTTCAGGGCAATCTGATTATTTTTGCTTAAAAATAAGTCATTTTGGAAGTTGGCTTGTATTTTGCTTTAATCTTTAATTATAGATTTCATCTATAAATTTATTTTCAAAACATGTTCCAACTCTAAGGGCAAAAGCGAATGATGAGGAAGCCATTGCGCCAAGTTATATCAGGAAAGATACGCTAATGGATCAACCCAACATTGACTATCGGTTATTAGTCGATAATTTATCGACTGCAATACTACTTACCGACAAAGATTTAAATGTCTTTTATTTAAATTCAGCTTGTGAAGCATTGTTTGACATGAGTTTACTCCGTGCATCCAGAATTCCTGTCACGCAGCTTCTACACTCCCCCAATGATCATTTTGATACAAGGGAAGCTTTGCTCAATACGTTAAAAACAGGTCAGGCCTATACTCGTCGAGAAGCAATCATTAGTGTCAATTTTAAAGATATTCATGTCGATTATTCAGTTTCACAATTAAATACGGGAAAATTATCGCCTCCATTGTTATTAATTGAGCTAAATCCAATTGACCGAATGTTAAAAATATCAAAAGAGGAAAATCTCATTCAACAGCATCAGGTTGCACGTCAACTTATTCGTGGTGTTGCTCATGAAATTAAGAACCCTTTAGGTGGTATACGTGGCGCAACACAATTGCTGGCACGCAGTTTAAATGACACCAAATACAATGAATTTACAGAAATCATTATCAGCGAAGTGGACCGTTTAAGAACTTTGGCCGATACCATGCTTGGATCAAGACAGCTACCAAGTTATGTAGATGTCAATGTGCACGAACCTCTCGAACGCGTACGCTCTCTGATTAAAAATCAGACTAAGAAAAAAATTGTTATCACGCGTGATTATGATTTATCGCTGCCTGATGTAAAAGCTGATCGTGATCAGCTTATTCAAGTCATGCTGAATATCAGCGTAAACGCAGTCCAAGCTATGCTTGAGCATAAAGATTTTTTTGTAGATCAGAAACCCGAACTTACTTTACGTACACGTATTCAACGGCTAGTTACAATTAATGGCGTATTACATCGCTCTGCCGTGTGTATTGATATTGAAGATAATGGGCCTGGTATTCCTGAAGATATTTTGGAGTCAGTATTCTATCCATTGGTGACTGGGCGTGCTAACGGTACTGGTCTTGGACTCAGCATCGCACAAAATATTATGCATCAGCACAATGGCATGATTGTCTGCCATTCCGTACCAACAAAAACTGTATTTAGCTTATATTTACCTTGGGAGACACCACATGTCGCGAAATAAAATTTGGGTAATTGATGACGATCGCGCCATGCGCTGGGTTCTGGAAAAAACCTTTAAAGAAGAAGGTTTTGATGTAACCAGTTTTGAAGAGGCTCAAAGCGCCTTAGACCAATTATTAGATGATGCACCTGATGTCATTTTGACAGATATCCGCATGCCTGGCATTGATGGTCTCACGTTTCTTGCTAGAGTTAAAAGCAACTATCCAGATTTACCAGTCATCATTATGACGGCACATTCAGATTTAGAATCAGCCGTATCAAGCTATCAAACAGGTGCATTTGAGTATCTTCCAAAGCCCTTTGATATTGATGAAGCACTTGCTTTGGTAAATCGTGCAATTTTACACATTACCAAATTACAGCAGCAAGAATCTGCAAATAAAACATCCACCCCCATTCAATCGACAGAAATTATTGGTGAATCTCCTGCAATGCAGGAAGTCTTTCGTGCCATTGGGCGTCTATCCCAATCACATATTACGGTTTTAATTAATGGGGAATCAGGAACGGGGAAAGAGTTAGTTGCACATGCCTTACATCGCCATTCTCCAAGAAAAAGTAAACCATTTATTGCGTTAAACATGGCTGCAATTCCCAAAGATTTAATTGAAACGGAGTTGTTTGGTCATGAAAAAGGTGCATTTACAGGTGCAAATACCCAACGTCAGGGGCGTTTCGAGCAGGCCAATGGCGGAACATTATTTTTAGATGAAATTGGCGATATGCCATTTGAAACTCAGACCCGTCTATTACGTGTCTTGGCAGATGGTGAGTTTTACCGTGTTGGTGGACATATTCCAGTTAAAGTCGATGTACGAATTGTCGCAGCAACACATCAAGACTTAGAAAAACTGGTGAATGAAGGTCGCTTCCGTGAAGACTTGTATCACCGTTTAAACGTCATCCGTATTCATATTCCAAAGTTGGCCCATCGTAGTGAAGATATACCGATGTTGGCACAACATTTTCTTGCTCAAGCAGGAAAAGAGCTCGGTGTGAGTCCTAAAATCTTACGGGCAGAAACATCAAGTTATATGCAACAATTACCTTGGCCAGGGAATGTACGACAGCTCGAAAATACATGCCGCTGGCTAACGGTGATGATTACTGGTCGAGAAGTTTATCCAGAAGATTTACCGAATGAGCTGAAGCAAATTCCAATTCATAAATTATCGGATAATCCTGTCCCCAATATTCCAAATGAACGTTTACCATCACAACAATGGGACGAATTATTAGATCAATGGGCAATCCAAAAGTTGCGCAATGGCGAAATGAAAATTCTAGATATCGCTACCCCTATTTTTGAACGTACTTTAATTAATGCTGCATTACAACAAACACGTGGTCGCAAGCGACATGCAGCAGAATTACTGGGTTGGGGTCGAAACACTTTAACCAGAAAACTCAAAGAGTTAGGAATGGATTCTAGTGATGATGAAGATGATGAAGATTCAAAAATCTCCAGTTCAGAATAATTTTTAATACTCAAATAATTAAGTGCCATATTTTCTATCAAATATGGCACTTTTATTTTCAATTATTAGATGCATAAAAAGAAAAAATTTGCTATAAATGATAATGATTATAATTTATGGTAATTAATCATGTGGTCTTTCCGTGAAAAAAGAAAATTGCTAACGTCTCAGATAGAAGATTTATATTTACACATAGATAAAGAATTAAATTCTGGAAAAGCTCAACAAGCAGTTGAACTTTTAAAACAAATTCAAAAATATTATCCTCAAGACGCGCGGTGGATGACACGTTTAGGACTGGCCTATGAGCAACTTGACCAGCGTTGTTTAGCGTATAATTTTTACTTACAAGCTGCTGAAAAACTAGATGCAAATGCATTTTACTACTTAGGCAAAATAGAATTTGAAAGACATAATTATTGTTTGGCAAAGCATTACTTACATCAGGCTGCCAAATATAAAAGTCATTTACCCTACTACCTTTTAGGTAATCTTTATTTTAATAATTTTGAATATCAACAAGCAATTCGATGCTACAACCATGCACTTCAACATCAGCAAATTGAGGCTCTCATTCCATTAAGCCGAATCTATCTATTACTTAAAGATTTTAATCGGGCATATACTTGCCTTGAACAAGCTTTTGATCAAGATTTAGAATTATCTTCTCACTATCTAGCACTTTATTATTTAAATTTAAATAATTATTCCGAGTCAAAACAATGGCTCATCTACTCTTTTCAAATTGATCATAATTTAGCAAGTTTAGAACAGCTTGGCCAAATTTATTGTTCTGAAAACCAAATCACTTATGGAGAAACAATTATTCAGATTGCACAAAAATTAGATCAAGAAGCCAACCTCAACGGTAAGGAACAATATTTATTAAGGCAACTCATGGGTGATAAACATTATGAATACGGAAATAAATGATATTAATTATTCGAAATTAATATATGTAATGAACAACTCTAGCACAATGTAGACTCAATTTCTAAATTAGATTTGCTATACTCACTATTATATTTTACGTTTAATTGAACTTATGCATAAATTGCTCGACAACTATCACGGTAACGCCTCCCCCCAAACCAAACGTGGATTTGAGCGCCAACTTGCATTTGTCTTGTCAGCAACAGAACTTTTCTTTGAAAAAGGTTACGATGCCGTATCTCTAGATGACATTGTTAATCATGCAGGCGGTTCTAAAGCATCTATTTATAAATATTTTGGCAATAAAGATGGTCTTTTTAAAGCAATATGCGATTATCGCCGTGACTTATTCTTCCAAGAACTTTTTGAACAAATATCTTTTGAAAATGAAGACTTAAAATCACTACTAACGCTTATTCAACAGAATTTTTACCAACACATTATAAAAATTGAAAATCAAAAATTTATTCGATTAATGTTTGAGCGTGTCAAATACAATCCTGAACTATCTACTTATGTCTATGAGGAATGCCCTGCTAAAATACTCACCAATGTCAGTGACAAGCTAAAGCTCGCTCATGAACAAGGCGTTATTGTATGCGAAAACCCTCTATTTGCTGCTCAAATGTATTTGGGCATTTTATGGCATTTTGAATGGAAAATTTTTATGGGTATGTCATTAACCGAAACCGATGATCAGGTATATCAATACATTACTTACAGCGTAGAGCTATTTTTAAAATCGTTGCAGTATCAACAAGAAATTTAATATATTTTTGCAAATTATACGATTTATAGTATAGTAGCCGATTCCTTTTTTCTTTTAACTTTCAACTCATTGTTGCGCTGATA
This sequence comes from Acinetobacter sp., assembly GCA_047605045.1. Taxonomy (GTDB): domain Bacteria; phylum Pseudomonadota; class Gammaproteobacteria; order Pseudomonadales; family Moraxellaceae; genus Acinetobacter. Next base: position 6,371 of record JASGGM010000121.1, read on the forward strand.
TGGTTCAACAATAGTGGAGTAACTCATGGCTCTACGGCATTTTCTAACTTTACGTGATCTTTCTACAGCAGAACTGAACCGCATCATTGCTCGCGCGCAAGAACTCAAACGTATGCAGCATGACAACAAAATTTATCAACCTTTCGTTGGTAAAGTTCTTGGAATGATTTTTGAAAAGTCTAGCACCCGTACCCGTGTTTCTTTTGAAGCTGGTATGAGTCAGTTTGGTGGAAGTGCGATTTTCCTATCCTCTCGAGACACCCAGCTTGGACGTGGCGAACCTATTGAAGATTCAGCACGTGTCATTTCAAGTATGCTTGATATTGTGATGATTCGTACATTTGGGCATGACATTGTGGAACGTTTTGCATCTTACTCAAAAGTTCCTGTTATTAATGCATTGACAGATAACCACCACCCTTGCCAATTACTTGCAGATGTCCAAACCTATGTCGAACACAGAGGAAGCATTGAGGGCAAAACCGTAGCATGGATTGGTGATGGAAATAATATGTGTAATTCTTATATTGAAGCTGCACATATGTGGGGGTTCAAACTTAAAATTGCTTCTCCACAAGGTTATGAACCAAAATCAGAATTTTTATCTGAATTTGCACATTGCGCGGAATTGTGTGATTCCGCAGAAGATGCTGCCGTCAATGCCGATTTAATCGTAACAGATGTTTGGGCATCTATGGGACAGGAAGAAGAACAAAAAATTCGTGAAAAAGCATTTACAAATTATCAGGTTAATGAAAAATTAATGAGCATTGCTCATCCCGATTGTTTGTTTATGCATTGTTTACCCGCACACCGAGGTGAAGAAATCTCTGAAACCATGTTAGATCATGCAAATGCTGTCGTTTGGGATGAAGCTGAAAATCGTCTACATGCTCAAAAAGCATTAATAGAATTTCTTCTTATTGAAAATTTGAAAAAAGATTAATTTCTTTCGTATTCTTTTTTATAAAG
>JASGGM010000122.1:0-7299 GCA_047605045.1 Acinetobacter sp.
CTTTGCCATTTTCCCCAACAACTTCTACTGGCTGACGGTTAAACAGGAAGTTTACTCCTTCCTCACGTGCATTACGTACTTCACGACGAGAACCCGGCATATTCGCTTCATCACGGCGGTAAGCACAAGTGACCTCAGCCGCGCCTTGACGAATGGATGTACGGTTACAGTCCATTGCTGTATCACCACCACCAAGCACAATTACTTTTTTGCCTTCCATGCTGATGTATTCAGCCGCATCCTTTTCCCAACCTTGACAACGGTTGACATTCGCAATGAGGTAATCTAGCGCATCGTATACGCCATCTAATTCCTCACCAGGAAAACCACCTTTCATATAGGTATAGGTTCCCATCCCCATGAACACGGCATCATAATCATTCAACAGCTGTTCAATGGTAATATCTTTGCCAATTTCTGTGTTTAAGCGAAAATCGACACCCATCCCATGAAAAATTTCACGGCGACGCTTCATGACATCTTTTTCCATTTTAAATTCTGGAATACCAAATGTCAGCAAACCACCAATCTCAGGACGTTTATCGAATACAACAGGCTTTACGCCATTACGAACGAGAATATCTGCGCATCCTAAGCCTGCTGGGCCCGCACCAATGATTGCGACTTTTTTATCTGTCCATTTGACTGTGGACATATCTGGTCGCCAACCCAATGCAAATGCCGTATCGTTAATGTATTTTTCCGCATTCCCAATCGTCACAGCACCAAAACCATCATTTAAGGTACACGCACCTTCACATAAACGGTCTTGTGGACATACGCGACCACAGACTTCTGGCAAAGTGTTGGTTTGATGACATAATTCTGCCGCTTGGAAAATGCGACCTTCAGCAATAAGTTTCAACCAGTTTGGAATGTAGTTGTGTACTGGGCACTTCCACTCACAATACGGATTACCGCAACCTAAACAACGATGTGTTTGATTCTTGGCAATATCTGCAGTAAATGGTTTATAAATTTCCACAAATTCTTCTTTGCGGACATGAATGTCTTTTTTCTCTGGATCCTGTCGAGCTACATCCAGAAACTGAAAGTCGTTATTAAGGCGATCGGCCATGTTTCTCTCCGTGGGTCAGTGTGAATAACTTGAAAGTTATCCACACTTGCCTGTCTTTTTGAGTCGTGTCTGTAAGGTTAAGAGCTTATTGTGGGTCAGCTTGTGTGGCTTTTAACAAGGTCAACAAATTGGCTGCTTTTGGTTTAACCAGCCAGAATTTACGACTATAAAAATCGAATTCATTGCGAATCTTGTACGCCCAAGCACTGCCTGTCTCTTTAATATGTTCATCAAGAATTCGCATTAGGAATTCTTGGTGATCCTCCATCGACTCAGTAGAAATACGTGTTAAATCAATTAGTTCATGGTTGTAGTAATCCACAAAATCATTATCTAAATCCAACACATAGGCAAATCCACCTGTCATACCTGCACCGAAGTTATGACCAACTTTGCCAAGTACAGTCACAATACCACCAGTCATGTATTCACAGCAATGATCGCCAGCACCTTCAATTACAGCAAATGCACCAGAGTTACGAACGGCAAAGCGTTCACCCGCTGTACCTGCTGCAAAAATTTTACCGCCAGTTGCACCATATAAACAGGTGTTACCAATAATGGCTGTATTTTGGGTTTGAAATGGCGAACCTTTCGGTGGGAAGATGGAAATACGTCCACCTGCCATCCCTTTACCGACATAGTCATTTGCATCACCTTCAAGTTTTAAATGCAAACCACCCGCATTCCATACACCCAAAGACTGTCCTGCTGTACCTGTCAGATTAACAATAACAGGGTGTGATTCCATATCGAGGTTGCCATAACGACGCGCAATTTCACCTGACAAACGTGCACCAATTGAACGATCACAGTTACCAATTGTGAAATTGTATTCACCACCTGTGCCTGCCTCAATGGCTGGTAGAATTTCTGCTACCATTTTTTCTGCAAGTACACCTTTATCGAATGGTGCATTGCCTTGCACCTGACAATACTGCGCCTTACCTTCAGCAGATGGGTGTGATGTTAACAACGCACTCAAATCCAGATGAGCGTGCTTATCGGTTTCACCCGGTAAGGTTTCAAGTAAATCGACACGACCAATTAAGTCTTTTAATGACGCAACACCCAAGGCAGCCAACCACTCACGTGTTTCTTCCGCAATAAAGTGGAAGAAGTTGATCAGCATTTGCGGCTCGCCAATGTAGTGTTCTTCACGTAAATGATCCTGTTGTGTCGCAACACCTGTCGCACAGTTATTTAAGTGACAAATACGAAGATATTTACAACCCAATGCAATCATTGGTGTCGAACCAAAACCGAAACTCTCTGCACCCAGAATAGCTGCTTTCACAACATCCAGACCTGTTTTCAAGCCACCATCGGTTTGTACACGAACTTTACCGCGCAGGTCATTTACACGTAAAGCTTGATGCGCTTCGCTTAAACCTAATTCCCACGGCGAACCCGCATGATGAATTGAAGACAATGGTGAAGCGGCTGTTCCACCATCATAACCAGAAATGGTAATGAAATCGGCATACGCTTTTGCAACACCTGCTGCAATGGTTCCAACCCCTGGTTCAGAAACCAGTTTTACAGACACCATTGCTTGCGGATTCACTTGTTTCAAATCAAAGATAAGTTGCGATAAATCTTCAATTGAATAAATATCATGATGTGGCGGCGGTGAAATTAAGGTGACACCTGGTACCGAATAACGTAAACGTGCAATTAAGCCATTCACTTTACCTCCCGGTAACTGCCCACCCTCACCTGGTTTTGCACCTTGCGCCACTTTAATTTGCAACACTTCAGCAGAAGTCAGATACGCTGGTGTAACACCAAAACGCCCCGATGCAATCTGTTTGATTTTCGAGTTACGAATCGTGCCATAACGTGCAGGATCTTCTCCACCCTCACCAGAGTTTGAACGCCCACCAATGGTATTCATCGCAATTGCTATTGCTTCATGTGCTTCTGGTGATAACGCCCCCAAAGACATCCCTGCCGAGTCGAAACGTGGCAAGATCTCTTCGACCGATTCCACCTGTTCCAGTGGAATGGAATGATCGGTTTTTAATTTAAGCAAATCACGAATCGTTGCGACTGGACGATGGTTAACCAATTCAGCATAGGCTTTAAAATCCTGATAATCGCCAGAACGCACTGATTTATGTAAGGCATTAATAATATCAGGATTAAATGCATGATATTCCTTACCAAACACGAATTTCAGCAATCCACCTTGATCAATTGGTTTACGCTGTTTCCATGCTAAATCGGCCAATTTCTTCTGATCATTTTCAAGGTCAACAAACGTTGCACCCTGAATACGACTTGGTACACCGTTAAAGCATTTTTCAACAACTTCAGCAGATAAACCCACAGCTTCAAATAACTGTCCGCCACGATAAGAAGCAACCGTTGAAATCCCCATTTTTGAGAGGACTTTCAACAAGCCTTTTTCAATACCTTTACGGAAATTGGCTTGTGCATAGATTGGATCACCTAATAGCTCACCTTTTGCAATCAAATCATTGATCACATCGTAAGCCAGATAAGGGTAAATCGCAGTCGCACCGAATCCAAGGATTACAGCAAATTGATGTGGATCACGCGCAACCGCGGTTTCAACAATAATGTTGGCATCGGTACGTAAGCCTGTATTAATTAAGTGATGATGAATCGCACCTGTTGCCATCACCGCATTGGCTGGTAAATAACCTTCACGAATTTTTTTATCGGAAATCACCAATACTGTTTTGCCATTGCGAACAGCCTGAGCCGATTCTTCACAAATACGGCTAATCGCCGCTTGCAATCCTTCAGCTTCAGGGTAGTTCAAGTCAATGTCTGCAATATCATAGCCTTTACGACCAATCGTACGCATTTGATGCATTTTTGAATTGGTCAAAACAGGGCTAGAAATGATCAAACGATCTGCATGCTCTGGACCTTGTTCAAAAACGTTCTGCTCACGACCAATACAGGTTTCCAAAGACATCACAATGGATTCACGTAACGGGTCAATCGGAGGATTGGTCACTTGCGCAAATTGTTGACGGAAGTAATCTGAAACATGGCGTACCTGACGTGATAATACTGCCATTGGCGTATCATCACCCATTGAACCTACAGCTTCCTGACCACTTTCTGCAATTGGGCGGAGCAATTGATCACGTTCTTCGAAGGTGACGTTAAACATTTTTTGTGCTGCTTTCAGATTGTCACCTGTTAAGCCTTTATCACATAAATGTTCTTCAAGTTCTGGGCTGCCTTGCAAACGCACAGAGTTTTCACGTAACCATTGGCGGTAAGGGCGCATTCTTTTGAGATGATTATTGACATCTTGTGTATCTAACACTTTACCCGTAAAGGTATCGACCACAAGAATTTGTCCAGGCCCAACACGCCCTTTAGCAATCACATCTTCAGGTTGATAACCCCATACCCCAATTTCAGAGGCAAGCGTAATATAGCCATTTTTGGTGGTCACCCAACGCGCAGGACGCAAACCATTACGGTCCAACATACAAATTGCATGACGACCATCTTGAATCACTAAGCCAGCAGGGCCATCCCATGCTTCCATATGTTTTGAGTTAAATTCATAGAATGCACGTAAATCGGCATCAAGGGTTTCTACGTTCTGCCATGCTGGTGGCACCAGCATACGTAAAGCACGGAACAAGTCCATCCCCCCACCAATCAAGATTTCAAGCATATTATCCAGACTTGATGAATCCGAACCAGTACGGTTCACAATGGGTGTAAGTTCAGTCAGACCCGGCAATAATGGATTTTCAAATTTTGGTGTACGCGCCATGGCCCAGTTACGGTTTGCAGTAATGGTATTGATTTCACCATTATGTGCCAAATAACGGAATGGCTGTGCCAAATGCCAACGTGGCGATGTATTGGTCGAGAAACGCTGATGAAACACCACAATATGGGATGCCAAACGTTCATCTGCAAGATCTGTAAAGAAGTCAGCAATCGCCACAGGCATCATCAAGCCTTTATAGCTAATTACTTTAGAGGTTAATGTAGTGACATAAAATGCAGGGTCATTAACCAAGTTTTTTTCTGCACGGCGACGCGCCAAAAATAATTTGCGGTTGAATTCAACTTCATCTACACCCATTGGGCAGTTTACAATAACTTGCTCAAAAGCTGGCAATGTTTGCATTGCAATTTCGCCCAGAGCATCATTATTGGTCGGGACAACACGCCAAGCAATGACGCGCAACCCTTCTGCTTCAAGTTCTTTATTCAGTGTATTCTTTGCATGTTGAGCAATTGCAGGATCAATATTCAGGAAAACTGTGCCGACAGCAAAAATCTCACTCAGTGTAACATCACTCAAGCGTTTTGCTTCTTCGCGGAAAAACTCTTTTGGCATGGCCAACAATAGGCCACAACCATCTCCCGTTTTACCATCAGCGGCAATACCACCACGATGCGTCATGCAAGCCAAGCTGTGCATAGCAGTTTTAACGAGGTGATGGCTGGCTTCTCCCTGCATATGAGCAATTAGCCCAAATCCGCAGTTATCTTTAAACTCATCAGGTTGATATAAACCTTGAGCGGGAGCTACAATTTTTGGCGATGGCATGTGCATAGCGTACCCTTCTTTCAACATTGCTCGTGAGAGCGTCACACTTTTATAACTTCCTTTGGCAATAGACATTTGGCTTGGATAAATCAGGCAATTCGCACCGTTCCACAGCAAGCACATTTGACATTTTGCGCCCACATTGAATTTATTGCTCCAAAATAAGGACAAATTGAACTCAACTCATGCACCAATTAAGCAAAAAATGTGCCAAACAGCACATTTTGTACAAAAATCGATATATTTCATAGGAATAAGCCTATATTACTTTCTAATAAATGAACATACATCACACAAATGTGTACAATTTTAGTGCATATATGACAATTCTGGCTTATTTTTGCTTCATTTTAGACCAATTATGCAAAAGAAATGAGAAATTTCAACAAACAAACTTGCACCAATTTAGTGCAAGTTTGCTGCTGGTACAGATGCAGCCGAATGAGGCACATCCGAGCGGGATTGTTCAACATTGACAACGTTTCCATGTTCATCGCGTCTTGTAATTGTCATATGCGTTGTTGAATTACTTTCAGCCTCCGCTGCACGTGCTGCCGCCGCCAATCCTGCTGCAATAGCCTGTTGCTGTAATTCATCAACCTTAGGCACTGCCGCTGGTTTTAAACGAACTTCATATAGTTGATTATCATTACTAAGCTCGTCCATCCCCATATCATTCACAAAAGAACTATATCCTTTTAAAACAACAACTTTAGGATGCACTGATTTCGGCAAATCCAGCTTAAGCTGTCGCAATTGATTCTGTGCTTCTTGCTCAGATTTATACAGTCCATAATTCAACACATAATGCTCTGGCTGGTTTTCAGCAGACAGTCGAAAATAGATAAAGTTCTGGCTTGAAGTCTGACGATCCAGAAAATCCCGAATCACATCTTCCTTGGTCACATATAAAATTTGAATACTATAAGCATTTAAATTTGCCTGCAAAAACTTCGTACCACGAAATTCTGGAGAATGGCTTCCCGATGCCACAACACGCGTGGTTTGTTGCAAAGGTCGCACTTGATCGGTCATTACCCCCAAATTTGGAACAGCAGCCACTTTTTCGGTTTGGAATTGAGGCGTAGCTTCTTCATCAACCTGCTCCAATTGTTTTTTTAATGGTTTAATGTCTGTAATCAACCAAAAAATAAAAGCAAACAGTAAACTTAGGCCTGCAATAAATAATAATAAGAACTGTAGAATGCTTGTTTTCGGTTGATTTTGCTTGCCCATATTATCCTTCCTGATTGTCCAAGATGGCTTGCTTCATCAGTTCGACATCAAACTCTTTAGTAATTACGGCTTGGCCAAGTTGTTTGATTAAGACCAAACGAAGTTGTCCATTTAACACTTTCTTATCATGCGACATAAAATCCAAGAACTCATCTAATGGTATTTTCGGACAGGTTATCGGCAAATGCGCACGTTGAATAATTTGCTTCGTTCGCTCGAGGTCTTGTGGCGTAATCCACCCCATACGGCAAGATAAATCGGCTGCCATGACCATACCAGTTGCAACAGCCTCACCATGCAACCAAACGCCATAACCGAGATAAGATTCTATAGCATGACCAAACGTATGTCCTAGGTTTAATAAAGCACGTTCACCCTGCTCTTTTTCATCATTTGCAACAATTCTTGCTTTATGCGCACATGA
>JASGGM010000123.1:0-7297 GCA_047605045.1 Acinetobacter sp.
GCGCGTGATTCACTGGATAAAACTTTATCTTCGAAACTTTTTAACTCTGGTGTGATATAACGTTCGGCATTTTTCAGGGTTTGGCGACGAATATAATCGGCAGGTGCTTGTTCTGCTTGTGCGCGTGTCAACTCAATATAATAACCACTGACACGATTGTAGCCAATTTTGAGGGTGTTGATACCTGTACGTTCACGTTCTTTCACTTCTAAATCAATTAAAAATTGACCCGCATGATCCCGAATTTGTCTTAACTCATCTAATTCTGCATCATAATATTCTGCAATAACATTGCCATCACGCAATAAGACGGGTGGATGTTCAACAATTGCAGCAAGAAGATGTTGATGAAGTGCTTTGAAATCACCAAGTTGCTCATCGAGTTGAGCGATTAAACTTTTGGGATACTGCTTTGAAACTGGCGCAATCGCATGGCGCAAAAATGGAATTTGGGCACAGGCCTGACGTAGCTGTACTAAATCACGCGGGCGTGCACTGCCCAAAGCGACACGACTTAATACGCGTTCAATATCGCCAATTTCTTTTAACACCAGTCGAATTGGGCTTTCATGATACCCCTCTAAAATATGCTGAATAGCATCTAGACGAGCATCAAGTTGTTTGGTATCCCGAATCGGTTGCATTAAGGTTCGATTTAATAAACGACCGCCCATTGCAGTTTGACAGTGATTAATGAGTTGAAATAACGATGTTCCATGTTCAAATAATGGTTCGATAATTTCTAAATTGCGCCGTGTAATGGGATCAAGTGCTACAAAATCATCACTTTGCTCAATTTGAATAGAACGAATATGAGGTAACGCCGTTTTTTGGGTTTCTTTGGCATAATGAATTAAAGCTGCTGCTGCTGCTTTGGCTAAATCTAAATGATCAATGCCAAAACCAGACAGCGTAGCAACCGAAAATTGGTCGCATAAGGTCTTTTGAGCGTTATTTATATTGAAATCTACATTTGGACGTTTTGTAATTGGGCAATCGAGTTGTTTTTTTATCAATTCAAGAATATTTTGATCAACTAAATCTTCATCAATTAATATTTCGCTTGGCATTAAACGTGCCAATTCAAGGGGCAGTTGTTCAGGTTTATAGGTTTGTTGTTGAACTTTAAAAATCCCAGCACTTAAATCGAGCAAGGCTAGACCAATTCGGTTTTGTTGAATGCAGATAGAAACAAGATTAGATGATTGATAACTGCCGAGTAATGCATCATCAGTTAAAGTACCTGGGGTGATAATACGAACGACTTTACGTTCGACAGGCCCTTTCCCTGTTACCTCACCGACTTGCTCACAAATCGCAACAGTTCGTCCTGTTTTGACTAAGCGTGCCAGATATCCTTCAGCTGCATGATAAGGTACACCTGCCATTGGAATCGGCTCACCATTGGTTTTCCCGCGATGTGTCAGGGTAATTCCCAGTAATTTCGCAGCCTGATGAGCATCATTAAAAAATAATTCGTAAAAATCTCCCATGCGATAGAACAGTAACGCATTTTGATGTTCTGCTTTTACTTTTAAATATTGTTGCATCATGGGTGTATGGGAGGATAGGTCAGGTATTGAATTTTCGCGATTCACTGTAATAAAGCCCTTAAATTTAAAAATTTTTCTAAAATAGCAGATTGGTGTTTGTCCAATGCAATCCGTTCCGATCCTATGAAAACTTATACGTTTCGAATATGGGTATAAGTTTTAGTGTAGGTTTCTGTTCAAAAAAATTGATCTGAAAACCCACTATTTCCAATGGTAGCAAATTGTGACGTTAATGATAAAGCTTAGCGTTATGGCGAATGTCGAGATGGTTGAAAAAAGTTCTGTAAGATACAGGATTAGCATGATTTCAGAATTGGAGAAATAGTCTGTCATTTACTAAAATATACGATCATGCTCCGTGAGGATTGTGTGAATCGCCCAGCGGATTTTATACAGGGCAAAGCCATTATTCAGCAAGCTTTGTCGATTCCAACAGAACAATTACGTGATTCGCAGCAAGCATTGAAAGAATTGGCTCAGCGCTATGCAACGATTGAATAAATACCAGATGAACCCATCGACTTGATTCTGAACAATAGGGTTAGAAAAAAATGGTTTTAGCACCAGTACGTTTAGAGTTGACTTTCAATGTTCAGGACAATTTCGATTTTATCTTCCCGCCAGATTTCAACATCGAACTCCACAATCTGATCGTGTTGTTTCGATAAGCGTTCAATTCTGATAGCGGATTGCTGTGAAGGGATGAGCAAATGTTTTTCATCGAGTAAGCTTGGCGCAGCATTTTTTATGGTCAGCTTACTGGAGCTATAATGAATATTAAAATGCTGTTGCACAATTTGTTCTACCGAGGACTCATAATCATAATCTAATAAGCCTGAAAAAATAACATGCGGCAGATAGTTATATTCAATCAGTACGGGAACATTATCGATATAGCGTAATCGTATAATTTCAATAAAACCCTCTTTTTGTAATGCTTGATCGAAGACTTCAAGGAAGGGCGGAACATGATCAATTTTAGAGGCAGACAAGATTTCTGTTTTAGGTTGAAAGCCTTGTTGTTGGGTATATCGATTAAAGTTTTCAGTTGACGATGGATCATATTGGATTTTTTTTTGATTGACAAACCATCCCACATTCAAATTTTTATAAATTTTTCCTTCTGCACGTAATTGTTCATAGGCTTTGCGAACAGTTTCACGAGAGCAATCGTATTTTAATGCCAAATAGCGTTCAGAAGGTAAAGCCTGATTGTCATGATAGCGTGAAATTTCTAAATCAAGTTGCTGTTTTACCTGAATATAACGCATAAAAATTCTGCTTTAAACATATTAATTTTAAACAACAATAAGCATAGCGAGTCTATTTGGGTTTTTATATTGAATTTTAGTATAAGTATATAGATTTATATCATAAAAATTATTAAAACAATGATATGAAGTTTTCATATATTGAAAGCATTAAAAAATATTGGTATGTACCACTATTAAAATTTAAATTTCACATATTAAGAAGTGAGTTGTAATTATGACGAATATCAAGGTTGCACTTGAATACTTTCATCCATGGCCGAATTCTGCGGGGTTTTATTATGCGCAAGTGCAGAAAATCTTTGCTCAATATGGCTTTACGGTAGAGTTTATTGTTGCAGATCCGCTACAAGGCGATGCATTACACTATCTTAATCAGCAAGCTGTCGATTTTGCCATTTTTCCAACCAATCGCTTATTTGTTCGTCGGCAACAGGGTGAAAAATTGTTGGGCATCGCCGCAATTAATCATGTTGGTTTGGAGTCGGTTCAAACTTTACGTTCATTGGGCATTCAACGTCCTAAAGATTTAGAACATCGACGCTTGGCACTCAATCCAACACCACGTGGTTTAGCCATGGTGCAACATTTAATTGAACAGGATAGTGGCGATTTCAGTTTGGTTCAATTGGTCGATGCTGGTGCGAGAGAATATACACCAAGTGATTTGCAGGCAGGTTTGGCAGATGCAAGTTTTGGGGGTTACTGGGCATGGGAAGCCTTAATGGAAAGCGAGGTATCTTTTGAAGACCGCTTGGTGTTCCCTGTAAGTGAGTGGGGCGCACCGCGTTACCACAGTTATTTATTGGGTATTCATGAAGACAATTTGCGATTAAATTCTGATCAGATTCAACAGTTCATACATGCATTGCGTTTGGGTTATGAGCAATTAAAAGATGACCCAATTCATACTGCGCCGATTTATGAACGTGTTATTCCGTATTTTCCCAAGCAATTGATTGAAAAATCATTAAAAACGGTTGCACCGACATGGTTCGATGATGCAGGATTATGGGGGATTCAGGATCATCTAAAACATCAGGAGTATGCAGCATGGCTGCATCAGTATGGGATTCTGGATTGTCCTGAAATATGGAAAGAAGCCACCACCAACCGATTTGTGCACAAGGAATGACAGGATGAATACGTCTACAGCAGGATTGGGGCATGGCATGGGAACGGCTTGGGAACAAAAAGATTGGGCGCATCTGAGTGAGCTTGATGTACAGCAGTTACAACAACATTTTTCCGACTTACAAGGTCATGCCGACATTATATGGAGAAGCCCCCGTCCATTTTCATCGGCAGCCCTTATTCAAGTCAATCAACACCGCTATTTTGTGAAACGTAGCCACCGTTCATTTCGTAAAGCAGAAGATTTGATTCAGGAGCATCAGTTTATTGCCCACTTGGCACAAAAAGGACTGGCTGTTCCCAAGGTACTTATTGCAAATCATGGTTTTTCAGCGATTGAAATAGGTGAATGGAGTTATGAAGTTCATCATCAGGCACAAGGGGTCGATATTTATGCCGATCATCAATCATGGAAGCCATTTTTCTTTAAACAACATGCCCATGCAGCGGGTCAAATATTGGCAAAAATGCACTTGGCAGCATTGGATTACACCGCAGTTCCGCCTCGTTCGGCCCAGTATTTGGTGTCTAATCAGCAATTATTAGAGTATCCGAATATTGTTGAAGCCATTGTAAACCGAATTGAACATAGTCCAGCATTAACAGCCTATTTTCATGATAAATCGCTAGACCAGAATTTACTGGTGCAATTGCAGCATTTTCATCAGCCAATTCATGCACGAATTGTTGCCCAGCCGAAACTTTGGACACATAACGATTTGCATGCTTCTAATTTGCTATGGTCGAGTGATGCTGAAACAGCACAGATTACCGCCGTGATCGATTTTGGTTTAAGCGATTGTAATAGTATTGCCTACGATATTGCGGTGACGATTGAACGTAATTTTATAGATTGGTTGCAATATTATGAAAATAAAGAGATTACTGTAGATGAACAAGGATTGCAGGCTTTTATTTTAGCTTACCTATCCGAATATAAACCTGTCGATGCATTACGCTTGGTTCCTCAATTGTTGCCGATCGTGCATGTCGATTTTGCGATATCAGAGCTGGAATACTTCATGGGAATTACGCACAACGTCAACCATGCAGATGCAGCGTATTTTGATTGGTTGATTGGTCATACACAGTGGTTTGTTGGGGAACAGGGGCAAGCCTTTCTTGCCAGACTCACGGCACAAATTGAGCAAGGAATTGAGCATGACTCAAAGACAAGCAATTCTGATCGAAACGAATGAGCTAGATACAGAATTGGCCAATGTGGTGTTACTGGATGCCACTGTGATATTGGCCAGACCTGAATTTGATGGTGATTATCGTGTTGCCAGTGGTTATTCAGATTGGGAAACGTTGCATATTCCTAATTCGGTTCACGTCGATTTATATCAAGACTTAGCCAATACACAAGTCGATTACAGTTTCGCGGTTCCTGATGCGCAGGTTGTGCAGAACTTTTTGCAAGATCTCGGTGTGAAAAAAGAAACGGCACTTGTGGTCTATGACAGTAAAGATGGTATTTGGGCTGCACGGTTGTGGTGGTTATTCCGTTCATTTGGTGTCGATAGTCGTATTTTAAATGGTGGTTTGACGGCATGGGTGAATGAAGGTTATGCAACCGAAACAGGTCAAAAGCAGCCAGTTCATCGGGAAAAAGGAGATATTGCTGTTCAGCCGCAGCCTCATTTCTGGTTAAGCTTGACGCAAGTGCAGCAGCTTGCCGAACAGACATTACCGAACACGACCACAAATTTAATCTGTGCGTTAGGTGAAGATTATTTTAAAGGTACTGCCATTACCCGTTACGCACGCCGTGGCATTATTCCAAACAGCGACAATATACCTGCACGACACTTTATCGGGGCAAATAATAAATTTCTTGCCAATGCAGAAATAGTGAAAATCTTGCAAGATTTGTCACCAGAAAATGGACTAAAAGCCTTGTATTGTGGCGGGGGAATTTCGGCTTGTATTTTGGCAGTTGCATTTTCACTCGTGACGGATAACCCAATTGCAATTTATGACGGCTCATTACAAGAATGGGCTTTACACTCTAATCTCCCACTTGTACAAGGTGAAAAATAATGAAAAATCAGAAATTTAAAAAACATGCGCTGTCACAGGCATTGACTCAGGTACAAATTACCATGTTGAGCATTGCGGTGATGGTACCATCGCTCTCTGCAACGCTTGCATATGCAGATGAGGATGTTAAACAAGAAGATGTTAAACAATTAGCAACCATTAAGGTGACAGCAGAGGCTGAAACTTCGCGATACAGTAGCAAAAAAGCCAATCTTTCAGGGTATGGCACCAGTGATATTAAAAAAATTCCAGCGTCTTTGTCTGTGGTTACATCTGAACGAATTGCAGATCAACAAGCCAAATTACTTACAGATGTGGTGAAGAATGATGCTTCTGTTGGCGATGGCTATGCACCAGTAGGCTATTATCCCAATTTCGTTGCTCGTGGTTTTGCCCTTAATTTAGCATCAAGTTATCTGATTAATGGCAATACAATTCGTGGTGAACAGAATGTTGCGCTAGAAAATAAAGAGCAAGTTGAAATATTAAAAGGTATTTCAGCCATTCAAAGTGGTATTACCACACCTGGTGGACTGGTCAATTATGTGACCAAACGCCCGAAAGAAATACGTTCGATTTATGTCGATGGCGATAGTCATGGTGGCAATACTGTTGCAGTGGATGTGGGCGGATTTATTGGCAAACAAAAGCAAGTGGGCTACCGCATTAATCTGGCGAAAGAAGAAATGCACCCATATGTCGAGCATTCAAATGGCAAACGCTTATTTGGCTCGTTGGCATTAGACTGGAATATTTCAGATAAATCACAATTACAGTTTGATATTGAATCTCAGCGCCAACGCCAACGCTCAATTGCAGGCTATCAATTGTTAGATGGTACTACTGTTCCGACAAATGTGTCATGGAGTAAACGTCTGGCCGATGAAAGCTGGGCCAAACCCGTTACCATAACCAGTTTAAACACCAGTCTAAAATACAATTACTTCTTTAATAACGACTGGACAGGGAGCTTAACGGCTTCACATAGCCAGTCAAAAATAGATGATTATTCTGCTTTTCCTTATGGCTATTATACAGGTGTGGGCTTAGGAAATACGTTTGGGGCAGATGGTAGTTATGACATTTACGATTATCAAAGTCCAGATGACCGACGTACAACCAACCAATACAAAGCCAGTTTAAATGGTCATTTTACGACAGGAACCATCGATCATCATTTAACCTTAGAGTTAAGTCAAACCAATAAAACCCAAAAGCAATATGACAACATTAACGAATGGATTGGAACCAGTAATATCTATACAGCGACGGAATATTTCGCAGGTACAAATAAAA
>JASGGM010000124.1:0-7218 GCA_047605045.1 Acinetobacter sp.
TATCATAGCTATGTGTCGTTATCATTATGATTAAACAAAAATAAAGGCTCATGTAAATGCAGAGCCTTTATTATTTTATCTTAATTTGGCGTCAAGACAGAATTATTATAGTCAGTATGTGTTTCTCTATCAATCTCCACTGACTACTGTTTTAATTACTATAAAGAAAAGTGGCATAGCACGAACAAGAATGACTGGTATGGTACGAACAGGAATGAGTGGTTGTTTTATCCAGTATTTTGCAACTTAAACCAAATGGCAGCCATATTTAAAAAATTCATGATCGAAACTGCACTAAATACAGAGCTTTCAGATCATCTTGGTTATAAAAAGCATCAGCCTAAGAAAGGCTCAAATAGCCGTAATGGTTTTAGTTCTAAAACCGTTTCAACTCAAGATAGGCAACTGGCTTTAGATATTCCCCGTGATCGAGAAGGTCCATTTGAGCCACAAATTATCAAGAAGCATCAAACGCGCATTACCAGTATGGATGACCAAATCCTTTCACTGTATGCAAAAGGAATGACCAATAGAGAAATTGTCGCATTCTTCAAAGAAATGTACGATGCAGATGTCTCAGCATCACTCATAAGCAAAGTTACCGATGCGGTGATTGAGCAAGTGACTGAGTGGCAAAATAGAGCATTAGATAGTCTTTACCCTGTAGTCTATCTCGACTGTATTGTTGTAAAAGTCCGTCAGCACTCCAATGTAATTAACAAGTCTGTATACCTTGCTTTGGGCATCAATATAGATGGACAAAAAGAATTACTCGGTATGTGGATTGCCCAGACAGAAGGTGCCAAATTCTGGCTATCCGTCATGACAGAACTCAAAAATCGAGGGGTACAGGACATTCTTGTTGCCTGTGTAGATGGGTTAAAAGGCTTTCCTGACGCCATTGCCTCTGTTTATCCTCATACGGACATTCAGCTGTGTATCGTGCTGTTGTACGCAATAGCCTGAGATTTGTAAGCTGGAAAGACTACAAAGCTGTTACAGCTGGTCTTAAAGCGATCTATCAGGCAAGTACAGAAGAAAATGCCTTAAAATCTCTAGATATCTTCTGTGATCAATGGAATCATCAATATCCGAAAATTGGAGAATCCTGGAGAGCCAATTGGGAAAATATCCGTACAATATTTAGCTATCCAGCTGAAATACGTCATGCGATTTATACAACCAATACAATTGAATCGTTGAATAGTGTGATCCACCATTCAACCAAGAAGCGAAAGATCTTCTCGTCAGATGATTCAGTCAAAAAAGTCATTTACTTAGCAACAACCAATGCTGCTAAAAAATGGACAATGCCAATTCAAAATTGGCGTTTAGCGATGAATTGGTTTACGATTCAGTTCGATGATCGATTAAAAGATCATTTATAAAAATTCGAACTTACACAAAATAATTTACAGGCTCCTATTAGTCTTTATAATACTGACTTATAGGATATTTTTTAACTTTCTCTACCCATTTTCCTTTAATTAAATTTCGATCTTTAACTAAAACAACCTCACCACCTTGTGCATCTTCAATAAACTCACGAACTAAGCGCAAACCTTTTCTTGGAACAACTGAATATTCTGAACTTATATGATAGCAACAACCACTTTTATTAAAAGTAATTATACGCTTACGTTTTGCATCAACATAAAACATGCCCAAATTTTCCTCAGTCAAGTTACTTAATTCTGAGCTGAATACAAATTTTTTACTTGTTTTATTAAACACATATACATCATAAACTGGCCCACCATAAGCGCCATAATTACCAATTAGAATTGCCAGATCTTCTGTACCATCAAAATTAAAATCTTCAAAAATCAATGGACTTTGTTCACCATATAATTGCACGACATTAACACTTGGTTGATATTGTTTATTCAAATACATCGTCAGCTCATCAGAATGAAATTGCTGAAAAATCTGTTTGTTTCCTTTCTTAAATAAAGTAATTGAGGCTTTCCCATCACATGAATCTTTTTCACATTGCACATCGATTTGAACATCATAAAGTTTTGAGCCATCTTTGATTTCAAAAAGTTGGGCGTATGACATTTGAGCAGAAAATGCAAATACCATCATCGAAATAAAACTATATCTTTTCATGAATGTCCTCGGCAAAAAAATTAAGAGAGGAAATGAATGTAGCTTTTATCAGGCTGCCTTGATGTTATATATCATTCTTTTTCATAGGCCGCACTTATAATTTCGAAACTAACACATTATAAATGATTATGTCCTAATGAGTTAAACATCGATATTATCTTTGCCAACTCACCACAGGCTAAAGGTCGAGTAAAACGAGCAAATAGGACACTGCAGGATCGTCTGATCAAAGAGATGCGCCTGGAAGGTCTCTGCTCAATTGCCGAAGCAAATATCTGGTTGACCTGCTTTATTGAGCAGTTCAATCAGAAGTTCGCCAAGTGTGCGAGAAATTCGAAAAACTTGCATCGACCTTTAACAGAATCTGATGCTGAGCTAGAAGATATTTTTACCTGGCAGGAACCGCGTAAGGTCACGAAGAACCTGACCATCACTTATGACAAGTGTATTTATATACTTGAGTCGACTACACAAAATCATAAGCTTGTTGGGCAATACATTTCCTTTCTTGAGTACCCAGATGGTACTGTGGCTATCATGCATGAAGGACGGAAGATCAACTACAGCATCTTCAATAAACTGGCTGGACTGCAGCAGAATGAAGTGGTTGAGCATAAAAGATTAGGCTCAGTTCTGGCCCATATCCAGCAACAACATAAAGAGTTGGAAAAACAGAATAAACGTACCCGTGCCAAGAAAAGTATGCCAAGTCGTAAAGCTCAGAAAGCTGTTATTGAACAAAGAAATTTAAATCCTGTTCTTGACTCTTGCAGCTAAAAACACGACATTTTTAGGGGGAATTACCCTCCCCCCTATATATCTATGCATCAATAAAAATCTTCATTACTGTAAAAACAGAACGCTTGTTCTTAAAGAAAATTTGATGTTCCACAATTCTGAAGATTGCTTCTAGAAAATTTAATTTTATACTCATAAAATTACGAAGAATCATGAAAAAAATACAAAATAATTTTAAAAAAATAAAATTATAATAAGAATCAATAAATTTTTTATAAATGATTATTTAGCACAACATGCTTCTTATGAAAAATTCTTAAAAAGAATACTTTTTAGGTATTTTTAAATACTTATTATGTGTTAGCCAAAACAGTAATTTTATATAAAATAAATCTATCAGACGCTTCCTAAGAACTTCTCTACAAAATAGGCCAGCCCTGAATGTTTGCTATCCCAATTTTGTAGAACAATGAATATTAAACTAAACCAAACTTTTCTCAGTTAAAAATAAGGATGATTAAGCGCAGATCGGAATGAATGGACGTATGCAATTAATCAACATTTGGCACATTAAGGAGATCGCCATGACCACTCAATCCGTTAAGATTTTCGATACCGATGAAGTACAAAATTTTCTTCGCTTACTCAGTGGATTAGATCAAGAAGGCGGAAACGCCCGTGCAAAAATAATCATTCATCGTATTGTCTCTGATCTTTTCAAAACCATTGAGGATCTGGACATTACTTCTGACGAATACTGGGCTGCTGTCGCTTATCTTAATCAATTAGGGCAAAGCAATGAAGCTGGTTTGCTCTCCCCTGGTCTGGGTTTCGATCATTTCCTCGATCTGCGTATGGACGCGTTAGATGACGCCTTAGGCATTGATAATCCTACACCACGTACCATTGAGGGGCCTCTATATGTTGCAGGTGCACCTGAATCTGTAGGCTATGCACGTATGGATGATGGCAGCGACCCAAATGGTCATACACTGATTTTACATGGCACCATTTATAGTGTAGAAGGCAAGCCTTTACCTAACGCAAAAGTCGAAATCTGGCATGCAAATACCAAGGGTTTTTATTCACACTTCGACCCGACTGGTGAACAGCAGCCATTTAATATGCGCCGTACCATTTTCACCGATGCTCAAGGACAATATCGGGTGCAAACCATTCTTCCAGCAGGCTACGGCTGTCCTCCAGAAGGACCAACGCAACAATTGCTAAATCAACTAGGTCGTCATGGCAACCGCCCTGCACATATTCACTATTTTGTGACTGCAGACGGACATCGTAAACTCACCACACAAATCAATGTCGCTGGTGATCCGTACACCTACGATGATTTTGCCTATGCAACGCGTGAAGGGCTGGTCATAGAAGCAGTTGAACATAGCGATGAATCAACAATAAAAGCACACGGTGTTGATGGTCCATTTGCAGAAATGGTGTTTGATATCACGCTTAGTCCACTGGTGAATGGCGTAGATAATCAAATTGTAGACCGCCCTCGCCTGCAAGTTGAGCCTGCGTAAACATCTCCATCATGAATTAAATCCCAGCATCAGGCAAGACTCACATGCAAGCGCCTGATGCTGACACATCAGAAAGAATGGGTTGGATATGGATATCCGTCGTTTCGATCAAGCCAGTCAGATTATTTTAACGGTTGTACCCGAACACAACATTTTGTTTTCCCGACTCAGAGAACTACTTAAGGCTGAGAATATCCCCACTGTTACAGTCGTGGGGAAATATAATCACGGTAAAAGTCGACTTCTCAATGCACTTATTGGGGAAGATATCTTTTCCGTAGCAGATAAACGGGAAACCACAGTATTATCCGAACACATAAAACAGCACATCAGATGGTTAGATGCACCTGGGCTGGATGCCGATGTTGACCGACAAGATGACCAACATGCACAGAATGCGATTTGGACGAAAGCAGATATTCGCCTTTTTATACATTCATTAAAAGAAGGTGAGCTAGATCCGCTAGAGATTGATTTATTTGATCAACTTCAACAAGACCAGCAAATAACTCAACGACAAACACTGGTTGTACTGACACAACTCGATCAGATTCAAGATGCTGAGGTTCTATCACATATCATTAAGCACATTCAAATACAGATTCCCTCGGCGACGCTCTTAGCCGTTTCAGCGTCTCGGTATAACAAAGGAATAAATGAAGCAAAACCTATTTTATTAAACCGCAGTGGCATCCCCGAACTACGACATGCATTGGCCCAACAACTTGAGCAAGTCCCCCGTATTCGTACACATGAAAAATCTCTTATTTTTTCTCATACCAAAACTTCATTGCTGATCTTACAAACACAAGTTCAAACACAGTTGCAGCAACTCAGAATTCAACAGCAGCAACAACGCGAAGCTTTTGACCGAGACCTAAATCAGGTATTAGATAAGATTTGCAAAGATTTAAGCCCTGTCATGCAAGTCTCAGGACAAGATCTTTCTTTGGAGCCCGATTCTTTTGCCAATATGTATAAGGTCACTGCAGGAAAACTAGATCGCAACCGTATCCAAGTGGCGTATTCCCGTGCCTGTATCGATTTGAATAGCCATTTAATACGTTACGGGGTGGTTGGCTTACCCAATGCACAAAAAACTTTTGTGCGTAGTCTTGACACCGTCATCATGGCAGTTCTGGGAATATCCGTCAAACGACGCAAAGATCTGGATTATATTTTCCTTCAAGCATCTGGACGTGAACGCCTACGTCATGAGTTTACGTATTACTTTGAACAATCTAGTGAACGTCAAGGCTCTCAAGCAAAACTGCTTCAGCTGAAACAGCGAAAATCTGCTATTGAGGCTGCATTACTGGAGTTAAATGATTTGGACATCAATTTATGAACCAAAGCAATCTAATTCAGATGTTTATCAATGCAACACGACAAATCGATGCATCAGAACAGCATTTAACATCACATTTGCAATCTCTACAAGATTGGCATGATACGCTAGAACAACAGATCGAATCTCGGCTATTTCAACCAGAAGGTTTAAATCTTGAAAGTCAGGTCATGCAACAGGCTATTGCACTAAATACTCAGCTTCAACAATTATTGATTCATTGTCATCGCCAACTCAATGCACTTAACCCTGCACAAGTATTAGATAGCACTTTTAAAGAAAAAGTGATCTTGCTCATGTTTGGCAAATTCAATGCAGGTAAAAGTTCACTCTGCAATATTCTGGCGGATTGTTTTCTCCATCATCAACAACAAGTGCAGTATTTCCACCTTGATGCTGGTCATATTCTTTACGATAGCGCCCCATTACAAGAGGGCGCCACTGAAACGACTTCCCGATTACAAGGGATTTGTTTAAATGAAACCCTAATTTTGCTAGACACCCCAGGTCTACACTCTGTTACGGCTGAAAATGCCGCATTAACTCAGTTATTCCTAGAAAGTGCCGATGGCGTATTATGGCTGACTAGTTCATCCTCTCCTGGACAGGTACAAGAACTCGAAGCGCTGCGTCAGGAACTACATCGCCATAAACCTTTGCTTCCTATCATAACCCGTAGTGATTACCTAGATGAAGATGAAATAAATGGCGAGATTGTCCACGTCTTATGTAATAAATCGATGAGTCAACGCCAAATACAAGAAAAAGACGTACAGCAACGTGCCATTCAGAAACTCAATGAAATGCAGATAAATCCTGAATTATTACAGCCCCCTGTTTCCATCTCATCGCAAATGCTCAAACAGGCTGCATTCAATCCCGATGCTATAGAAAATGCAGGGTTTAATCGACTATTCGGTACCCTGTTGCACTTACTGGAACCAACATTGGCCTATAAAAAACGTAAGCCAACTGAGGTTGTATTACATGCTTTACAAGAATATTTACTCGTGCCGTTACTTCACCCTACAACTGACCAACTGCATCAATTAAAACAGCATATTGCGCAAGAACATGAACAACTAACATTAAAAAAAGAAAAAATAATAAGTAATGTCTGGCAAAAACTTATTCCTACATTACCCCTCCTACTGGAACAACACGCCAATGCGCAGGATACTCATCACGTTTTAGAGCAACTTAATGCACAATCAACACAAATTTTCATTCATGAAATCAACCAACAACTGCAGGCTTACCAGCTTAATCTTCATTTAAATTTTAAAATCATATTACCAGATGATATCGGTTATGAACTTTTGTACGCGCCAAACACGCAGGAGATTATTGCCATTGGGCATGATCAACTTTACCGTAAGCTTTCAAAGCTATTATTACAAATGCTTGATGAGATCAGCGAAAATATCATCAAACAATGTAAAAATATACTTTACACCCTGACTGAAAATTGTCTTCAGCTAG
>JASGGM010000125.1:0-7204 GCA_047605045.1 Acinetobacter sp.
AATACCTTTTATTAAAGAAAAACCTATTGTTCAGCAAGTAGAGCGTGGAGAGTTCTTTAATTTTGCTTTCGAGGTAGA
Source organism: Acinetobacter sp. (assembly GCA_047605045.1). Classification (GTDB taxonomy): domain Bacteria; phylum Pseudomonadota; class Gammaproteobacteria; order Pseudomonadales; family Moraxellaceae; genus Acinetobacter. The sequence goes on from JASGGM010000125.1 coordinate 79, forward strand.
CCTAAGAGAAAGAAGTCAAGATTTAGTAGATTTTTTACAGTTTGAAAATAGTATTTAAAGGGGTTTAAATCTTGTCTAATCATCCAATTCGCTTACCCAGTTTTAAGCAGTTCCGTCATGTTCTGCGAGGAATTTATAATCTTTTGAATAACAGCCAACATTATAAACTTTTATTTTCAGTATTTCTGGTTGCAGTATCATCTATATTAAGTGCCAGTACGATTATTCTACTGGCGTGGATTTTAGATGATACACAGTCAACCCAAGTGGATATTCATTCGATCTTTTGGTTGATGCTGGCATTTGTATTAGCAAAGGCTTTGAGTCATTTAATTGGCTCATTCCGTTGGCTATTCTTTAATCCAGTTGCCTATGATGCCATGTATGAACTTGCTATAAAAATTGCTGTCGCTGCTGCAAAACAGGCTGTCAAATTGCGTGGACGCGATGATGTTGGACAAGTTGGTGAACTGCTTGGACGAATTTCTAAAGCCCAGACGGGTGGTATGACAATTTTATACCAACTACTTATTGGCTTATTGCCGATTATTATTGAAGTGGTATTTGTTGGTATTGCTGTGGCAGTATTACTGGGATGGCATGCACCAATTGTGATTGCTCTTTCCGCATTGAGCTATATATTTTTTATGTCATTGGGGCGTAAAGCGGAAGTCTATGCATTCGCTCAAGCCAACAGTACAGATAATCAGGTATCTAAAGCACTGGCAGAATTATCAGGCAATGCCCGTTTAATGGAAGAATATCAGGCACAAACATTTTTTAGTCAACGCGTACAAACGGCTACACAAATTTCACTCGCTACACATGAGCAGCTGTTTAAGATTAAAGTCTGGCGTGGTGCATTATTGGCGACAGGCTTAATGATGACATATGGCGTTGCCATGTTATATGCTTACTTTTTCATTCAGTCGGGCAATGGGGGTGTCGGTGCAGTATTTTTGGCAATTAGTTTTGTTGATCGTATCCTGTCACCCTTAAATACTGTAACGGGGGCAATTTCTGGAATTCGAAGTGCATTAATTGAATTACAGGTTTGTGATGAGTTGGGTGTTTTTTCAGAAAAGTCATTGTTGAAACAGAATAATGTGACAGGTCTCCGCTCGTTTCTCCATGCAGAGGTGCAGCTTGAAGATAGCACAAGCTATAATTTTGCTATGGGCGAAGTGGTGCTGGTACGTGGTCATTCTGGTGCCGGAAAATCCAGTTTTTTATGTCAGACGTATGAGGCCATTGCGCATGGTCAGCCATTACAGGTCGAGCATTTATCCAACAATGAATTAAATAGTTGTGTTGCCGCCCAACAAGTTTGTTATTTATCCAATACAACGGTTTTGATTCCAGGAAGTATCAAAGACAATATTTTACTGAGTGCTGTACAGGTAAATGATGATGAATTACAACAGATCTGGCAGGGTGTGTGGTTAAATTCCCATCGATATCAAACGGTATTGTCAATGACAACAGATGTTGCAGACTTATCTGCAGGTGAACGGCAAAGGGTTTGTCTGGCACGGGCTTTATTGCGTCACCCGCAGGTACTTATTCTAGATGAAGCCAGTAATGGGCTAGATCTGGATTCTGAACAGGCTATATGGGCATTCATACGGCAATGGTTACCTAATACACTAATTTTTGTCGCGGCACATCGTATTGATACTTTCGCCGATGCAAACTATCAGTTAACTATAAGCAATGGGCGTATTGTGCAGAACCAGCAATTACAACAAGGCATTGTTGCCTGAAAATACAAAATACAAAATACAAACTCTAATCTGAAAGAGAAGCCAAAACTTCTCTTTTCAGTCATACATATTATTTAGTCATTATACGCGCGTTCATTATGATCACTCACATCTAAACCACGTAATTCAGCTTCATCTGTAACACGTAGTCCAATGGTCGCATCTATGACTTTCATAATAATGTAGGTGACTACACCACAATACACCACGGTCAGTGCTGCACTAGAAATTTGTGCAATCAATTGCGAGATAATATTAACATCCTGATTACCGCCCAACGCAGGAACACAGAAAATACCTGTAAGAATACAACCCACAATTCCACCTATACCATGTAAGGCAAAAACATCGACTGCATCATCAAAGCCAAACTTGCGTTTCAAACCTGTTACTGCAAAAAAACAGCAAATGCCTGTCACAATACCAATCACAATTGCGCCAAAAGGGCCAACATAGGCACAAGCAGGCGTAATACCAACTAAACCAGCAATGGCCCCTGAAACCAAACCGAGAGCCGTTACATGTTTTGCGAGAATTTTTTCAATGATCATCCAACCGAAAATACCGCCACAGGTTGCCAGTGTTGTGGTTAATAAAACCAAAGACGTTGTCGTATTGGCGGCGAGTACCGAGCCAGCATTAAAACCGTACCATCCCGCCCAAAGTAGTGCAGCGCCAATCATGGTATAAACCAAATTGTGTGGCATTGCCATGGTTTTACGTCTACCCAACACAATGGCACCCACCAATGCCGCAACGCCTGAGTTAATGTGTACTGCAGTACCCCCTGCAAAATCGAGTACCCCCCAAGTGTGCATAATTGCACCTGCACCGCCCCAAACCATATGTGCTACTGGACCATAAACGAAGATGAGCCATAATGCGCCAAACATCACAGCCGCCCCAAATTTTATGCGCTCTGCAAAACCCCCTATGGCAATACAAGGGGTAATCATGGCAAACATCATTAAGAATATAACAATGACATACTCAGGGACGCCAGCAACTAAAGTGTCGGCATGAATACCAGATAAAAATGCCTTATTTAAACTTCCAAAGAAACTATTAAAGTTCGTAACACCTTCAACCATGTTGGTGGTATCTGTGGCAATACTATAAACGCCAGCAACCCATAAAATGCCAACAACACTACAGACTGCAAAGAATTGTGTGAATATCGAAAGAACATTTTTACTTCGGATCATGCCGCCATAAAACAGGGCAAGACCCGGAATAAACATAATCAGCACTAAAATGGCAGATAGCATCATCCAAACCGTTGATGCCGCATCAAAAGGAGGTTCGGCTGCGAAGCATGTAATGGGTAGGCAGAGCAGCGTTGCCAACATTATTTTATTGAGATGATCTCGGTTCATGGTTAGCTCCCACATCAAGGATTGCATTTTTAACATTCTTAGAAAGAATATTAATTTCCTTTTAGTGAAAGCAATTCTCATACCATGATGTTTTTTTATTCGAATTTAAATTGAAATTTATTCTTCACTGGGTCCGTAATTCATGACCGATAACAGACGAATGGGCACTTTCAATAATCTTTCTGGGCCATGTGGAATTTCACCCTCTAACGTTAAACAATCACCAGGTTGCATGTGAAAAACTTCATCGCCATGTCGATACATAATTTCTCCTTCAACCAGATACAGCATTTCTGTTCCTGCATGTGCAAAGGTTGGAAATTCTTCACTGGCATCATCCATGCTCACCAAATAGGCTTCGAAATTTTTGCGTGGCCCACGGGAATGGGTGAGTAGATGATAGGTATGACCTTTTTCGGTACCACGTCGTACCACTTCCATACCTTCGCCCGATTTTACCAGCATGGCATGACTTTCTTGTTGATCATACTGGGTAAATAGCGTGGACATTGGTAAACCCAAGACTTCACACAGTCGGCTTAAAGTATCAAGGCTGGTGGAAACCTGAGCATTTTCAATTTTACTCAGCATCCCCTGACTAATTCCTGCAATTTGCGCCACTTCTGACAATTTTAAACCTTGTTCCTGCCGATGGCGTTTAATTTGAATTCCGATGTATTGTTCCAGCTTTAGGCTGTTCTTGGTTTGTCTCATTATGGATCAACTCTGCACTATTTTGGATAATTGAAAAGGGTTGGATTTTACTAAAAACAATCCTGCCATATGTGAATCATTATAAAACTATTTTTCGAAAAATATATTCTTAATAGGAATATTAGACATTTATCCTCCTACTTTATTTTTTTAAGGCTGCTTTGACAAAGTTGGCAAGAGATTTGCTTTCTCATTGGTAAATAATATTTCTTGCTATGAAACTTGCATTGATGTAAAAATACATTTATGCACTTTTCAAGCCAAACATAGTTTTGTCATATCAGGAGTATGTCAATGATGTTGCAGCAGGCTGTTAAAGATACCCATAATTCTGTAGATACTGCTGAACTAGCGAAGTATCGTCCAGAAGTGCAAAAAATTATTGATGAGCACGGACTGAAATATGTATTGGCGCAATTTGTCGATATTCATGGTGCAGCCAAAACCAAGTCTGTACCTATTTCAGGTTTAAATGCAATTGAAAAAAATGGTGTAGGTTTTGCTGGTTTTGCAATTTCAGGGATGGGAATGCAACCGCATGGACCAGACTTTATGGTGAAAGGTGATTTATCTACACTCACACCTGTGCCTTGGCAAAAAGGGTATGGACGTGTGGTGTGTGAGGGATATGTCAATGATCAACCACATCCTTATGACACGCGTTATGTGTTGCGCAAACAGGTAGAGCGTTTAACGGCAAAAGGCTGGACACTCAATACGGGTTTAGAACCCGAATTTTTTCTGTTTACGCGTACCGAGAGTGGCAAACTGAAATTGGTCGATGACTCCGATAACTTAGACAAGCCTTGCTATGACTATAAAGCGATGTCACGTTCTCGTGAATTTCTGGAGCGTTTGACTGAAGCATTGATTCCCATTGGTTTTGATATTTATCAAATTGATCATGAAGATGCCAATGGTCAGTTTGAAATTAACTATACCTACAGCGATGTCATGAATTCGGCAGATATGTTTACGCTGTTCCGTATGGCAGCGGGTGAGATTGCCAATGATTTGGGAATGATCTGTTCATTTATGCCAAAACCTGATCCTAAACGGGCAGGCAATGGTATGCATTTTCATTTATCTATTGCGAGTGCAGAATCGAGCAATCTTTTTCAGGATGATAGTGATCCAAGTGGCATGGGCTTGTCTAAATTAGCCTACCATTTCATTGCGGGCTTACTCGAACATGGCCCAGCATTATGTGCATTCTGTGCGCCAACCGTCAATTCATATAAACGTCTGGTGGTTGGGCGTTCACTGTCAGGGGCAACATGGGCACCTGCATTTATTGCATATGGTGAGAATAACCGCTCAGCCATGATTCGTATTCCTTACGGTCGTATCGAGCTACGTCTTCCAGACGCAGGCTGCAATCCATATTTAGCTTCGGCAGCGATTATTGCCGCTGGCTTAGATGGTATTGCGCGTGAGTTAACACCGCCGCCTGCATGCAATGAAAATTTATATACCTTGGGGCTGGAAGAAATTGCAGCACGTGGCATTAAAACACTCCCTCAATCTCTAAAAGAAGCAGTTGATGCATTAAAAGCAGATCCATTATTTAAAGAACAATTGGGTGCAGAAATCGTCGATGAATTCATCGAACAAAAAAGTATGGAGTGGATTGAGTATTGTCGCCATGTGTCTGACTGGGAAATTCAACGTTATACCGAGTTTTTTTAATAAATTTTATTGTATTGGAGAAATCACATGTGTGGAATCGTTGGTTTATATTTGAAAAATCCTGCACTTGAATCACAACTCGGTAAATTGTTTGAACCGATGCTTAAATCAATGACAGGCCGTGGCCCAGACAGCGCAGGCTTTGCAATTTATGGCGATGAAGTCAAAGACGGCTGGGTGAAACTCACTTTACAAAGCACCAATGAAGCGTTTAATTGGCAAGCCTTTGCTGAAAAACTAGAAGCAACATTAGGAACAGGTTTTGACTGGTTCCAAAATGCAACTGCTGCAGTACTCAAAATTGAATCTGATGAAGCAACTGCGCGGCATGCCATTGCAGAAATTGCACCGCAATTAAAAATTATGAGTGTGGGGCAAAGCATCGAAATTTTAAAAGGTATGGGTTTACCTGTGGAAATTTCTGAGCGTTTTGGTCTTGCGAACATGAAAGGTAGTCACATCATCGGGCATACCCGTATGGCCACTGAAAGTGCGGTCACCATGGAAGGCAGTCATCCATTTTCGACAGGTGCAGATTTGTGTCTGGTGCATAACGGTTCATTGTCTAATCATGCGCGTTTGCGACAAGAACTTAAACGTGAAGGCATTAGCTTTGAAACGGAAAATGACACCGAAGTCGCCGCAGGTTATCTGACTTGGCGTTTGCAGCAAGGCGATAATCTGGAACAAGCCTTGAACCATGCGCTCGATGATTTAGATGGTTTCTTTACTTTTGCGATTGGTACGCGTGATGGTTTTGCTGTCATTCGTGACCCTATTGCATGTAAACCTGCTGTACTTGCCGAAACAGATGACTATGTGGCAATGGCATCTGAATATCAGGCATTGGCCTCTTTACCCAACATAGATAAAGCCAAAGTTTGGGAACCAGAACCAGCAACGCTTTATGTTTGGGAACGTAGTGTCTAATTGCAAGACATCAACACAATAAAGGGGGAAGCAACATGAATACGGTATTGGCAGAAGTAGAGCAAAACGTGAAAGATACTTACGATTTAAGCAGCGATAGTATTCGCGAGCTTAATCAGGCACTCCATACGCCTGACATTGTGGCCGAAGTCACAGAATGGACAGTAAAAAACCCAGATGGTCAACACAATATTGCTGTCGGTATTAAAGCACCGATTAAAGTCACTATTGAGGGTCATGCTGGCTATTACTGTGCGGGCATGAATCAGGAAGCAGACATTGTGGTGAATGGTAATGTGGGGGTTGGTGTTGCAGAAAATATGATGTCTGGTTCAGTTCATATTAAAGGCAATGCTTCACAAGCAGCAGGGGCCACGGCGCATGGTGGTTTGTTGATAATAGACGGTGATGCAGGTGCGCGCTGCGGTATCTCCATGAAGGGTATAGATATTGTGGTGGGTGGTAACATTGGTCACATGAGCTGCTTTATGGGACAAGCAGGCCGCTTGGTGGTGTGTGGTGATGCAGGCGATGCATTAGGTGATTCATTGTATGAAACACGTATTTATGTGAAAGGTACGGTGAAGTCTTTAGGTTCAGATTGTATTGAAAAAGAAATGCGTGCAGAACACCTCGAAGAACTGCAAGAACTAT
>JASGGM010000126.1:0-7181 GCA_047605045.1 Acinetobacter sp.
TTAAGCAAGTTTAACAAATTAATAGCAGTCTATACTCACCATCCTTCTCGATTGGTGCGCGATGAACACAAGGTCGCACTTTTTGAGTGGGATGATCCACTGCCAATCGCCACAGATGCCCTAAACCTAAATTTATCGGTTTTGCATCGGGTTTTGGTTGATAATGTAAGTCAAAGAAATAATCTTGTAGGAACGTTTCAAATTCAACGTCAGAGCCATCATGTAATTCTCTGAGTTTTTCTCTAATGTCAGGGATTAAAATTTTTTGCGTAACCTGTTCATGAGGCAAGATATCGCTTGCTGGACCATGATAGGTACATAAAAAAGTATCCGTTTCGATGGGGGAGCGATCGACATGATATGAATATACGTCCGTTGAAATAAAATCGAGTTCGTTATCCCGCTCATAATTTTTCAGTAAATTCAGACAAGGTGACGCACCTGCATCGGTTAATTGTTGAATATCGCTTAAGATAATTTCTCTTGCCAGACTCGCTTGTTTTGTAAGCGGCAGTGCCAGCAGATCTTCAACAGAAACTTCAGTAATATTTTCTTTTAAAACAAGTTTATCGACAATTTCTTTAAAATTACCAAGCAAGTTTCTGTGCCAGCATATGGCATTCTTATGCCCTTGAAAACTAGAACTTACAAGTTCAGAAAAAGTAGAAACCACACTAACTTGCTTGTTATCAAAAAGCGAATTGTTCATATTAAAATTGAATCATAAACCATGTCTTATAATACACCGAGTTCTATCGTAATGGACAGCATGAAGCACTTCATACTCACAACGAATTTGACTATAGATATAACAAATTCAAATTGATTCAAAATCAATAAATATCTCTCAAGTAGCGTTTATCTCGTGCCATATTAACAACATACTCATTTGCTTCTTCCATAGATTTTTGACCGAATTCACTAATAATTTCTTTTAATGTTGCATCTACATCTTTTGCCATGCGACTTGCATCACCACAAACACAGAAATATGCACCATGCTCTAACCATTCCCAAAGCGCTTTACCATGCTCACGCATACGGTCTTGTACATAAATTTTCTGTTGCTGGTCACGAGAAAAAGCTAAATCTAACCGACTTAAGACACCTGTTTCCTGAAAAGTTTTCAGTTCATCTTGATAATAGAAATCGGTACTTGATTTTTGCTCTCCAAAAAACAACCAGTTCTTACTTGTTGCTTTTAACGCATTACGTTCTTGCAAAAAGCCACGGAAAGGGGCTATACCAGTTCCCGGTCCAACCATAATCAATGGTATTTGAGGATCTGCAGGCGGGTGGAAGGATGCTGATTTTTGTACAAAAATAGGAATATTCACTTGATCTGCCCGATCTGCCAAGAAAGTCGAGGCAACCCCTTTACGAAGATGTCCCTGAAACTCATAACGGACAACTGAAACGGTTAAATGAATTTGGGTAGGATGAGCCTTCGGGCTAGATGCAATGGAATATAATCGTGGTTGTAATTTGGGTAATATACTAATCAGTTCATTTGCAGTGAACTTCACTGGAAATTCATGCAGAATATCGACCAGTTGTCTTCCCCAAAGCCAATTCTTTAATTCTTTTTTATCGGGGTAATCTAACAAATCTTGTAATTTTTGATGACTTCCTTTTGTTGCAATCAATTTCAATGCATTTAAAGCAGGTTTAGATATCTCAAAACGTTCTATTAACGCTTGTCTAAGTGGCATTTTAGGTAAATCTACCATCGACACCGAAATATCACCTGAAAGTTGAGTGACATTTAATAATTCATCTACAAGCTCAGGACAATTCAGAGGCCACACTCCCAGCGCATCTCCAGCTTCATAAGTGATTCCAGAATTTTCAATATCAAATACAAATAATCGAATATCCTTATTTGAATCAGCATGATTTAATCGTGTGTTCTGTATTAATCGTGAATGGAATGGATGGGCTTTGCTGGCCACGGTCAAATTTTGCTTCTGTGGTTTAAGTGGAGATGGCTCTACTTGAGTTGTTACCGATTCAGACAGCTTAACAAGAACCGTGTTTAACCATTCTTCAGCTTTTTCTTGAAAATCCGTATCGCAATCAATACGGTCAAAAATACGGGAAGCGCCTAGCTCTGCGAGTTTTTGGTCTAGTTTTTTACCATGTCCACAGAATTGATCATAGTTTGGATCACCTAAAGCCAAGACACTGTAGTTTAAGTGGTCAAGTTTGATATCACCTTTACTGCTTAAATCATTCCAAAAATTTTGCCCATTGTCAGGTGCATCGCCGTCACCAAATGTACTACTGATGCATAACAGATTTTTAGTTTTATGCAGCTCTGTAATAGAAAAACTATTCATTTCTTGTAGATTGACTTGGCAACCTGCTTGTTTGATTTTTTCAGCAAAAGACTCAGCCAGTGTTTCACTATTACCTGTTTGTGATGCCCATAGCAATGTTACTTGAGGTGATATTTTTTGATCTGTTTCAGAAGATACAGTACTTAGTTTAGCTAGAATGGTATTAAGCCATTGTTCGGATTTTTCCTGAAAATCTGTATCGCAATCAATTCGTGTCAGAATTGGCGTTGCCCCCAGTGCAGCAAGCTTTTCATCGAGTCGTTTACCATGCCCACAAAATTGATCATAATTCGGGTCTCCCAAAGCTAAAACACTATATTTGATATGATTCAATTTAAGTTCTTTATTGTTTAAATCATTCCAAAAATTCTGTCCGTTATCGGGTGCATCACCATCCCCAAATGTACTGCTGATACACAGTAGATGATCGGTTTTTTGAAGTTGATCAACTGAGAAATTAGACATTTCCTGAAAATTTACGTCGTAACCAGCCTGTTTAATTTTTTGACTGAAACTTTCAGCAAGGGTTTCACTATTGCCCGTTTGGGATGCCCAAATTAAGGTGATTTTAGGTTTTTCTGGTTCTGGTTTCTTCGTTAAGGTTGGTTGATCCGAACTTGCATTTGCAACATTCGAAAGTAATGTTGGGATTGCATCGTCTAAAGATGTACGTGCATATAAGCCAGCAAGCATGCCATTGAGCCATAATTTTCCCTGATCTGATACAGGTGCATTGGGAGGTAAGGTTGGCAAACTGTTGGCCAAGACAGGTAAGCTTTGTAAGGCTGCAATGAAACCTGCTAAATACGTTTTTTCGGTATCATTGAGGGCAGGTGGCGTTGGTGTTTCAATTCCAATACTTTGAGCAAAAATATTTAGTTTTGACATATCTGTAGCCTGTGTGATAGCAGGTATTGAATGAGTTGTTTCTTGAATAATTGGGTCTGGACGTGTTGGATTTTTTTGTTTGAGTGCATCTGCAATAAGCAATGTTTCTGTAGGTGCAACAGGTGTTAATGACACCGCACAGACCTTAAATTCAGGTTGTTGTGAAATAGGATCAATTGCATCATTGGTCACAGCATTAATGGCCAGATCTTCACCAAAAAAATCATTCCAATGAAAAGGTGCAAAACAATTTCCAGCCAGTACCCGATCGGTAACTACGGCAGGTAAAACAGCTTTACCACGCCTCGAACGAATTTCGACGGGCTGTTTATCCTTAATATTTAGATTCGCTGCATCTTCAGGATGTATCTCTACAAATGGCCCTGAATTCAGCTTATTCAGCATGGGAATTTTTCCTGTTTTGGTCATAGTATGCCACTGATGTTGTAGGCGACCTGTGTTTAAAACAAAAGGAAAATCCTCATCTGGCATTTCAGCAGGGTCTAGATGTGGGCGCGCGAAGAACACACCTTTTGCACGTTCAGTAGGAAAAATGAGACGTGGTTTAGGTTTATTGTCTTCGGCTTCTAAGAAGGATTGGCTGACCCCGTCATTTAAATAACGAATAGGATGACGGTCATCATTGCCATTTGGCAGATCTAAAGGTGGACAAGGCCACTGTAATGGGGTTTCTTTGAGTCTTGCATGACTTGCACCACGTAAGTCATAGCCTGTTTTTGGATTAGAGCAGCGGCAAATCTCGTCGAAAATTTCCGATGCACTGTTATAACTAAAAGCATTGACATAGCCCATTTCGCAAGCAATACGACTAATAATTTGCCAATCTGGTAATGCTTCACCCGGTGGATCAATCGCTTTTTGCATCAAGGTCATATTGCGTTCAGAGTTGATCATGACTCCTTCGGCCTCAGCCCATAATGCGGCGGGTAACATAATGTCAGCATAACGATTGGTTTCAGTATCTAAAAATGCATCCTGAGTAATGACCAGTTCAGCGGCTTCCAGACCTTCAATGACGGTTTTACGATTAGCAACGGTCGCAACTGGATTTGTACAGATGATCCAACAGGCTTTAATTTCACCTGCTTTCATCCGTTCAAACATATCGATGGTCCCTTTACCCAAATTGGTGGTGAGCGTACCTTTAGGAATTTGCCAAAGTTCCTCGATGAAATCTCGATCTTTCTCCACCAAAACCGAGCGTTGACCTGGAAGCCCGGGCCCCATATAACCCATTTCACGTCCACCCATTGCATTGGGTTGGCCTGTTAAAGAAAAAGGGCCACTGCCTAAACGGCAAATTTTTCCTGTCGCTAGGTGTAAGTTGCAAATCGCATTTGTGTTCCATGTCCCGTGGGTACTCTGATTCAGCCCCATGGTCCAACAACTCATAAACTCTTTCGCTTCACCCATCCATTGTGCTGCTTGGCGAATTTTTTCTTCATCTATTCCTGTTTTTTCAGCGACATAAGCAGGAGAGTATTCCTCCAGAAAATCAGGCATTTGCTCCCAACCTTCGGTATATTCCTGAATAAACGCATGATCGAGATGATTATTTTTCCAAAGTAAATGTAATAATCCATTCAGTAGAATTAAATCTGTGCCAGGTTTAATTTGCATAAACAAATGCGCTTTATCTGCAGTTGCATTACGACGTGGATCAACGACAATAAGTTTGGCACCTGCTTTGACCCGATCCATCATTCTCAAAAACAAGATTGGATGACAATCGGCCATATTGGCACCAATGACAAAAAATACATCGGCGTGATCAAAATCTTTATACGAGCCTGGTGGGCCATCGGCACCTAAAGAAAGTTTATAGCCACTGCCAGCACTCGCCATACATAAACGAGAGTTAGACTCAATATTGTTGGTGCCCACAAAACCTTTGGCAAGCTTATTAATTAAGTACTGCGCTTCAATAGACATTTGTCCTGAAACATAAAAAGAAACAGCGTTTGGACCATCTTTATCAATGATTTGGCGAAGGCGTTGAGCAGTTTGAGTAATTGCGAGTTGGCTTGTAGTTGCGATGCGTTCCCCAGGATATTGTTTACGGATATACGCTTTTTCCATACGCCCAGATTGACGCAATGCTTGATGTGCTGACGAACCTTTCGTGCATAAACGGCCATAATTGGTGGGGTGTTCTTTATGCCCCGACAATTTGACAACCTGACCATTGTCCACTTGCAAAATCATGCCACAGCCAACGCCGCAATAAGGACAAACGGTTTTTATTGATTCAGCCATTTCATGAATACCTTGAATACATTGCGAATAAATAAAAAGGGTCAGCCATTATCGAAAATAGCTAACTCTAATAAACGCAAGCAGGCATCGTTGGCTGCAAAGAAGTGCGTATGTTGAAAAATAACAACGATATAACTAAAGCAAAGTCCATGCCATGTACCCATAATTACTGAGCTTAGATTTATTTTTGAGTTTGTATTCCTGTATTTTAGTCAGATGCGTGCACTGAAATAGGATGTATTGAACCATAAAAGGGCGATAGCACTGTAATCGTGACAGCTTGCAAGTATTCGACATACCTGGAATAAGTAACTGTCTAACATCAAGCGTACAGGCTGAAATAGCATAAGAAATACGAAAGGTAAAGGCCTGACAACACGAAATATCGTTGCTACATTCAAGGAAATATATGATGCAGACGTTTCACTAACCCTGATTTCCAAAGTGACAGATGCGGTTATGATGGATTCGTGAGTTGCTCACGAATCCATTTTATATTTTCAGGACTAAATTGCTTTTCGATATTGCCCCAAATTGGGTGAAAACCATAACCACCGTGTTTCATTTCCTTTAAAGCATCTTCAGTTGACCAATTTTCAAAAATAATTCGATACATTGCAATACTTGCACCTGTACGATCAGAGCCATGATAGCAATGGATTAGAACTTTTTGATTGTTTTGTTGAGCTGTTCGAATGCTTTGCATCACACTTAATAGGTCATGTTTATCAAGTGCCCATGTATGAATTGGAATATGCACCAATTTAAAGTCTTGTCCTGCCAATGTAGTCGAGTCTTTATCACGACTACGTAAATTAATCACCACATCAATTTGATGCTTTTTCAGTAAGGGGATGAGTTGAACATTAGGTTGTTCGCTACGGAATACGGTATCACTCATTTGATAAAAATTAGAAGACTCTTGGATTAAATCTCCCCACTGCTGTGGACGTTGTTCTTGTGGAAGCGTGGATGAGGTGATACAGCCTGTCATCATGCTTGAAGTGAGTAAAATTGCTAAAAAGGGTTTTAGCTTTACATTGGCTGTTTTACAAACAGGTGTTTTTAGTTCATAAAAAAAATGGCAATATCCATTTTTTTTATTCTTTGCTATCCATGTTGGTGTTGGTAAATCTGCATCAAAAAAATGCAGGAAAGCATCAGGCGCATCTTTACCTCCTATATTGACTTCGAGTGTATCAGCGTTGGCGTACCGTCCCCCCCAACTACAATACGGTTTGGGTGGTAATTTTTGATAAAAATTTGATGAAAATTGCGTTTTATTGAGCATGAAACACATCCAAGTGTTGCAATAGCTCAAAACATCACTCAAATACAAATATGAAATTTGCGTTTACTGATGCTTTAAGTATTTGTTAAACAATGAGAAAAAAGTGAGCCTGCCAGCTTGCTTTTTTTCGCTTGTAAGAAAATTTAACACAACTTTAATCGTTTTAAAAGTTATTGATTTTCTTGATTTTATGTCAACATAAGGACTAAAATTCGATTATATATTTCTCGAAGTATGTAGGATTCTTAGAATAAAAACCCGCTTGGTTTCTTCATCAATTTGAATAATTGCTCGGTATGGGCTATCAGAAATAAACATTTCTCTTGTTCCTAAACTTCCCTTTCTTTGGGTACGATTTGGCGAGAAATAGAGTGTTTCTAGCTGTT
>JASGGM010000127.1:0-7159 GCA_047605045.1 Acinetobacter sp.
CTGGTTGGCTATAGCTGGTTAATGCAATAAATATTTGACCTTGCTTGACCTTACGGCTGTCTAAAACAAAGCCCTGAAAAGGTTGCAACATCCATGCTTCAGGTTGTGACTGAGGAAGAATCTGGTTAAACGAGATCGTCATACTTATTCCCCCTGAATACTTGCAACTTTAGAGACTTGTAACGGCTTATCCAATGGAACATTCAGCAAGCGTAAAGATTCCTGCATAATTCTGGCAAATACTGGTGCAGAAACCGTACCGCCATAATACGAACCACGTGGGTTTTCCACCACCACAATCATGGCTATTTTTGGATTACTCACTGGCGCAACACCTGCAAATAATGCACGATATTCAGTTTTTGAATAGCCTCGGCGGTCTGCATTTAACTTATGGGCTGTCCCCGTTTTACCCGCAACACGATAACCTGGAATTTGAGCATTGATCGCAGTCCCCCCGGGCTGTGTAACTTGTTCCATCATCAACAAGACTTCATCGGCAATTTTCGCATCGAGTACCTGCTTACCTTTCGGTGGCTGATTTAATTTGTACAACGATAACGGCATTTGTACACCATGGTTTGCCAACATGGCATAACCTTGTGCCATTTGCAGTACCGTTGCATTTAAACCATAGCCATAGGCCATCGTACCAATCTCAGAAACATTCCAATATTTTGAAGGTAAAATAAGACCAGGACTTTCACCAGGAAATTTCACTGCCGATTTTTGCCCAAATCCAACACGTTTAAAGAATGTTGGAATGGTCGGTGTAGGTAAAGATAATGCAATTTTTGCAGCACCCACATTGGAAGATTTAATAATCACCCCACCCACAGTCAATTGCCCATAATTATGGGTATCACGAATGGTATGCCAACCAATTTTCATTGACCCGGGTGAGGTATTAATTACAGTATTCGGCGTATATTTACCACTTTCCAGACCAGCAGAAATGGTAAATGGCTTCATGGTTGAACCAGGTTCAAACATATCAACTGCACCACGGTTACGCATCGCATCTTTATTTTGTAAACCCGCTTTATCGTTTGGATTATAAGATGGCCAACTACTCATGGCCAAGATTTCGCCAGTTTTCACATCGACTGCAATCGCAGTTGCCGAACGCGCATTATTCGCCACCCCTGCTGCAGTTAATTCACGATACATAATATATTGCAAACGCGAGTCAATACTCAGGGTAAAGTTTTCACCTGCCTGTACAGGTTTAATCACTTCAGGGTCTTTAACACGGTTACCCGATTTATCACGGATATTGGTCTGCAGACCATCTACACCAGCCAGCTTTTTATTTAGCTGCATTTCCAGACCTTCTACACCATTCCCCTCAGTGTTGGTCAAACCAATAATTTGTGCATTGGGCTGAGGTTGAGGGTAGTAACGTTTATACGATTTCTCGGTATATACGCCCTGAAAATTACGCTTTAAAATCAGATCGGCTTGCGGTGGTGGCACTTCTGTTTTCAAGACCAAATAGCGTGAACGTGGTCGAGCCTGCATTTGTTTTTTCAGTTCATTGGCATCTATCCCAACCACATTTGCCAATTCATCAAGATCAAAATTTTTATCAGGCAATCTTTGTTTTGGCTTTTTACGTTCACCCGGTTTGGCTGGTGCGGTCATTTCCTCGTAAAGTTTTTTATTTTCAAAATAGTCCCGCGGATCCATCACAATTTTCATAATCGGAGTGCTAATGGCCAACGGCACACCATTACGATCCGTAATGACGCCACGCATCGCTTTAATTTTTTCATCGCGCAAAATGATGGCATTGGCTTTATTTTGCAAAAAATCTTTATTGATGACTTGCACATAAAATGCACGTGCAACCAAAACAACAAAACACAGCAACACCACGACCCACATGAGCTGGAAACGCCATTGCTCAAAGCTAATCTGATGTTTTTCGGTTACTGCACGCTTGGTTTTAGGTTTTGAATTCATTCGTTTGTTCACCATTGCGTAACCTTACTGCTTATTTTGCTCGGAGCGAGGAAGAGAAATCACCACTGTATCAGAGGTAGGAGGAGAGTACATACGCAATTGAGTGACTGCTCTGGTACCAATTTGAGCCGTTGCACCAAAGGTCTGCTGTTCAATAAGTAAGCGCCCCCATTCTGCATTCAAGTCATCTTGCTCACGAAAATATCCACTCATCTGTCGATAATCGTGACGATATTCAAAGACCTCAAACACAACCATAATGGCACTAATAAATACCAGTATAATCAAAATACTATAAGTCACAGCTTTTCTAAGTGACTTTCTACTGACCGTATTCTTCTCTTCAACTTCAATTTTTTGCGACTTCATTATGCGCCTTCATCATTCAAGCGTTCAGCAACTCTCAACCATGCGCTACGAGAGCGAGGATTCTCTTTCACTTCTTGTTCACTTGCACGAACACGAGCAATTTTTTTTAATCGACGAGTATCGACCTGCTGCTGTGGAAGTCCCCATCCAATGTCCTCAGCCAGAGTTGATTCCTTTTGAATATACTGTTTTATCAAGCGATCTTCCAGTGAATGAAAACTAATTACAGCCAATCGTCCCTGAGGTTTTAAAATTTCAACTGCTTGTGGCAGAAAATCTTCAATATCTTCCAATTCTTTATTAATCGCAATTCGGATTGCTTGAAAAGTACGTGTCGCAGCATGTTTATTTTTTTCCCATTTGGGATGTGCAACTTTCACGACTTCAGCCAATTCTGCTGTAGTCTGCATATCCCCCGCCAATTTAATGGCTTTCGCAATACGACGACTATAACGTTCTTCACCATATTTAAAAATAATATTGGCCAAGGCTTCCTCTTCAATCTGCAACAACCACTCTCTTGCCGTTGCACCTTGTGAGTTATCCATACGCATGTCGAGCGGCCCATTGTGCATAAAGCTAAAACCGCGCTCGGCCTGATCTAACTGTGGGGAAGACACACCTAAATCGGCCATTACTCCATCTACCTGAGTAATGCCTATATTTTCAAGCTGTTGTTTTAATTCAGCGAAACTTGCATGAATAATATGAAATCGGGGGTCTTGTGCCGCCAATTCGTTGGCAACAGCGAGAGCTTGAGGATCTTTATCGAAAGCAAAGACCTGACTGTGGGCATCGAGTTTAGACAACAATAATCGACTATGTCCCCCACGTCCAAATGTCGCATCGATATAAATTCCTGTATGCCGATTTGCAAGTAAGGCATCGATAGTTTCAGTGAGCAATACAGAAATATGTGACATAAATTAATGGATTCAAGAGACGAAAATGTAATTGCACATTATCTCTATGTTTAGGCAAAGTTCCAAACGGCTTTTTGTAGGGAAATATTACTTTTCGATTGTTATTTCCGTTTTTTTGCTAAAAAAATCTACAAATAGAATAAAGGCGTTTCGAAAAACGCCTATTCTTTGAAAATTCAGAATCATCACAGCTTATTGTTTTGAATAGATTTGGTCAAAAACACCACCATTAGCAAAGTGAATTTTTTGTGCTTTTGCCCATCCACCAAAAACTTTATCTATTGTAAATAACTGTATTTTAGGGAATTTGGCAGCATATTTTTTTGCAACCTGAGCATTGCGTGGACGGAAATTATATTTGGCAGCTAAATCTTGCCCTAACGGTGAATACAAGAAATTTAAATACCCTTTGGCCAGTAACCGATTGCCATCTTTATCGACTGTTTTATCAACAATTGCAACAGAAGGCTCTGCCAAAATTGAAATTGATGGATAAACAATTTGATACTTGTCTTTACCTATCGTGTTTTGTGCAAGTAAAGCCTCATTTTCCCATGTCAGCAGTACATCACCAATATTACGCTCAGCAAATGTAGTGAGTGAGCCACGTGCACCTGAATCGAGTACCTTCACATTATGATAAAGTTTTGAGACTAAATCGCGTGCCTTTGCCTCGTTACCACCAGGCTGTTTAAGGGCATAGCCCCATGCAGATAGATAAATCCAGCGCGGTGCCCCACCTGTTTTAGGGTTAGGTGTAATAATTTCGATACCCGGTCTGGTCAGATCATTCCAATCTTTGATATTTTTTGGATTTCCCTTTCTGACCAGAAATACAACTGTTGAGGTATAAGGTGCAGAATTATTCGGAAATTGTTTTTGCCAATCTTTACGAATGAAGCCTGCATTTGCAATCTCATCAATATCATTGGCAAGTGCAAGTGTCACAACATCTGCCTCCAACCCCGTCGCAACTGCTCGTGCCTGTTTCCCTGAACCACCATGCGACTGTTTAAATTCAACTTTTTCACCTGTGCGTTTTTGCCAGTATGCGCCAAAGGCACGATTATATTCCTGATAAAATTCGCGAGTTGGATCGTAAGAAACATTGAGGAAGGATTTTTCTGCATAGATAGATGATGTGAATAAGCTCAAACCACCAAATAACGTTGCTAAAATTATTTTTTTCATTGCGTTGCATGCTCATTTTTTATGAATAACACCACTATACGATGAGATTTTTTCAATTAACATTCAAATAGTTATAATAATTTCTCCTATATTATTCCAAATGCAGAATAATATTACAAATCAAAAACATATTTCACATATCTACCACAAAACACTTTTGCTTTCTCATCGAACATCACTGAAATGCGATTAAATAATGATCTATTCTTACAAATTACCGACGAACTTAATGTGCTTATTCAATTGCTGTATATACTTAGTAAAACAATTGTCATCAAAATTTATTTAAAGTAAGGTATAGTACAACAATGAGAATTACTCTTGTTTCAGTAAATGTGTTTAACATTCACTACAAGCTTGTCGTAATCTCAGCAATTTAATACGTTTGGGGGTATTATTCATGAAAATTTTACGTTTTATTTCCGTTTGTCTATGTCTGATTTTAGGCATGTCGAATAGCTATGCTTATGTATCTCAGCAAAAAAAATCCGATCCGATCATCTTAACAAAGAATGATCGCCATCCATCTTCTTTAATTGAAAAAGAACTCAATAAACAAAAACAAAGTAATAATTCTATTAATTCCGATATAGACAACATTAAACTATTAAATATCATAAATTTACAATCATCTCAAAGTTTCTTCGCCTACCAGCACGAACGTTTTACCCGTTTCTTACAAGTATTATTCCCGAATCACGACTCATAAGCCTTACACAAAAAAGAGTTCGACTCAGGCAAAGATTTACTTTCCCAAACGTAATTCATTGCCATTTCATCACGCCAAATTCTATTTGGCGTTTTTTATTTAATATTCCTATCACGATCTCAATACAACTGTGCCCGTATCCTTCTTTTTCGTTATAATCATGGTCATTAAAAATTGATTATTGAATATTAATGATGAAAATCCGTACTCGTATTGCACCTTCTCCTACAGGTTTTCCGCATGTCGGAACAGCTTACATTGCGTTATTTAACTTATGCTATGCCAAACAACATGGTGGCGAATTTATTTTACGTATTGAAGATACCGACCAACTTCGTTCTACGCCTGAATCTGAAAAAATGATTTTAGATTCATTACGTTGGTTGGGTATTGAATGGTCTGAAGGTCCAGATGTAGGCGGCCCACATGCGCCCTACCGTCAGTCAGAACGTATGGGCATCTATAAACAATATGCTTTGGAATTGGTTGAAAAAGGTCATGCTTTCTATTGCTTTGCAACAGCTGAAGAGCTCGATCAAATGCGTGCTGAACAGCAAGCCCGTGGTGAAACACCGAAATATGATGGTCGTGGTTTAAAACTTTCACAAGAAGAAGTTCAACGCCGTTTAGCAGCAGGTGAACCGCATGTCATCCGCATGAAAGTACCTGAAGAAGGCATCTGCACAGTCAATGATTTATTACGTGGTGAAGTTGAAATTCCTTGGGCGCAGGTCGATATGCAAATCCTGCTGAAAACCGATGGCTTACCTACCTATCACCTTGCCAACGTGGTTGATGATCATTTAATGGAAATTACCCATGTGTTCCGTGGTGAAGAATGGTTGCCTTCCGCACCGAAACATCAATTGTTGTATCAATATTTTGGTTGGGATATGCCACAACTCTGTCATATGCCATTGTTACGTAACCCCGATAAATCTAAATTATCCAAGCGTAAAAACCCAACCTCTATCAATTACTACAAAGACATTGGCATATTACCAGAAGCATTGTTGAACTATTTAGGCCGCATGGGCTGGTCAATGCCCGATGAACGAGAAGTTTTCACCTTACAAGACATGATGGATCATTTTGATATTCATCGCGTTTCTCTTGGTGGGCCAGTGTTTGATGTTGAAAAATTGAATTGGTTAAATGGTCAATGGATTAAAGGCTTAACACCAGCACAATTATTGGATCGCCTATTGGCTTGGCAAAACAATCGTCAAAAACTGGAAGATATTGCAGCAGCTATTCAACCGCGTATTAATTTACTCTCCGAGGCTGTTAATTGGGCAGGTTTTTATTTCAACCATATGCCTAATGTCACGGCCGAAATGTTTGAAAGTAAAAAATTAACGGCTGAACAAGTACGTCAGAGCTTACAATTTGCAATTTGGCGTCTGGAAAAAACCTTTACATGGAATAATGACACGGTAAGCCAGATTTTAATGGATCTGGCCAACCAAATGGAGATTAAACTCCGTGATTTTATGCCAACATTCTTCATTGCTATTGCAGGTTCGACTAGTTCTACGCCAGTCATGCAATCGATGGTGACGATTGGCCCTGATCTGACCTATGCACGTTTACGTCGTGCATTAGAAATTGTTGGCGCACCGAGTAAAAAAGAGCTAAAAGTGTGGGAAAAACTCAATGAAAGCATTCAATTGCCGAAAAATGAGACAACCGAACCAACAGAGTAATCTTTTTCCTTGACGCATCTGCACTTGCCATTTAATATTGCGCTCACACAAACTGGGGTCTTAGCTCAGTTGGTAGAGCGCTACAATGGCATTGTAGAGGTCAGCGGTTCGATCCCGCTAGGCTCCACCAAATTCAAGGAATTACAAAGGTCATCATCTTTGTCCTGGAATTTAAGGCAAATAATTTTGTTCTGCGAAAGCAGATAAAATTCCCCAAGTGCAAGTTGTGTTGCACACTTATAGCCTCAATAAGTCCCTATCGTCTAGAGGCCTAGGACATCGCCCTTTCACGGCGG
>JASGGM010000128.1:0-7148 GCA_047605045.1 Acinetobacter sp.
AGTATTCGTCAATCATCTCATCAAGTTCATAATGTCGCCGTGCAAGGTCCGAATAGTCGTGAGTTGTTATCACAAATTATTTGGACACCTGAGCATCAACCAACGGTAGAAAAACTTGCATGGTTTCATTTTACATTGGGACGCTTAGACGACGCTGCGGGTATACCTGTCATGGTATCCCGCACGGGCTATACAGGGGAACTCGGTTTTGAAGTGTGGTGTCATCCTGCACATGCCGAACAAGTCTGGGATGCAATTTGGCAAGCTGGACAAACTTTTAATATTGCACCAATGGGCTTTGAGGCACTTGATATGTTACGTATTGAAGCTGGCCTAATTTTTGCACAACATGAATTTGATGCACAAATTAATCCATTTGAAGCAGGCATTGGTTTTACAGTTCCATTAAAAACCAAAGAGGATGATTTTATTGGCAAACAAGCCATACAAAACCAAAACCCTGCCAGTCGTCATAAATTAGTCGGTTTAATTTTAGATAAAACTGAAGCAGCAACACATGGCGATTTGGTTTACAACGGGCGCTTCCCTGTCGGTGTTGTAACAAGCGCAACAAACTCTCCCACCTTAGGTAAACAAATTGCATTGTGCCGTATTGCGCCACAACATGCAGCAGTCGGAACTGAAATTGAAATTGGCAAACTTGATGGTCAACAAAAACGCCTGAAAGCAACGATTGTTTCTTTGCCATTTTATGACCCTGAACGAACTCGTGTCCGTTCCTGAATTTTCATCCCTATTCAACTCTCTTTTTACAGCAAAGGGATAGAAAAATGTGAATAACGAACCAAGAGGATTGATCATGATGATACTACGTTTTATCTCTGTGTTACTCTCCAGCATTCTACTGATGTCTACATCGCATGCAGCCGAAGCCACGTTAAATCCAACATCGACCGCATGGGTCATGACCTCTATTGTGTTTGTCATGATCATGTTTATTCCGGGGCTGGCATTATTTTATGGCGGCATGATTCGCAGCAAAAATATTTTGTCGATTTGCACCCAGTTTTTTGCTTTCGCTGGTATTGTTGGACTGCTCTGGATTTTCTTTATTTACAGCATGATTGTTGATGCAACAGGTATGGCGGAAGGCACATGGAATCTGGCAAGTTTTGTTGGTGGGTTCGATAAAGCCTTTATGAATGGCATTACAGAACAGACATTAATGGGTGAAATTCCAGAATATGTGACTTCTGTTTTTGGTATGACTTTTGCCATGATTACCCCTGCAATTGTAGTCGGTGGGTTTGTCGAACGGGTTAAATTTAGTGCGATCGTCATTTTCGCAATCTTATGGACAACATTAGTTTATGCACCAATGGCACATATGGTATGGGGTGGGCCGGGTTCAGCCATGCATAACTTGGGCACGCTTGACTTTGCTGGTGGCACCGCCGTGCATATCAATGCAGGTGTAGCAGCCTTGGTTGGCGCCATTTTAGTAGGTAAACGTAGAGGTTGGGGTTCTCAAAATCTTGCACCACACAATTTAGTATTTACATTTATTGGAGCGGGTTTACTCTGGGCAGGCTGGTTCGGTTTTAATGTCGGTTCTGCGTTGGCAGCCAACAATAGTGCTGGTTTAATTCTGATTAACACACAAGTTGCAGCATGTGGTGGCATTGTGGGGTGGATGATTGTTGAAAAATTCCTTGATACCCATGTGTCTTCTCTAGGCTTGGCCTCTGGTGCAATTGCAGGTTTAGTCGGTATTACACCAGCTGCTGCCTATGTAGGCGTCTTTGGTGCCGCAGCAATTGGCTTAATTACAGGTATCTGCTGTTTTTATGCCGTTACCCGCTTAAAACGTGTGATCCAGATTGATGATTCATTAGATGTTTTTGCACTCCATGGGATAGGTGGCATGGTTGGTTGTATCCTCACAGGTATTTTTGCCTCACCTACACTGGGTGGAAATATTGAAGGCTTACAACTGGGAAGCCAGTTTATTGCACAAGTCGTCAGTATCGTCATTACCGTGGTTTACAGTGGTCTTCTCACTTGGGGAATCTTTAAATTTATTGAAAAAACCGTTGGTTTGCGTGTTAGTCACGAACAAGAAGAAAAAGGTCTGGATCTATCCGACCATAATGAACGCGCTTATAACAACTAATTTCTGAATTGAAAGGGATAATTCAGATTATCCCTTTCTTTCAATTTGTGTTTTATATTTGGAATAACACATGGAGGATATGCATATGGCTTGGCTATATTTAATTATTGCAGGATGTGCTGAAATTATTTATGCAGCATTAATTGTGAAGAGTCAGGGTTTTACCAAGCTCATCCCAAGTTTTTTTTGCTGTATCTTTATTATGATCAGTATCTATCTCTTATCTTTAGCAGCTAAAACAATTCCTCTTGGTACGGCTTATGCTGTTTGGGTCGGTATTGGGGCTGTAGGTACAGCAATTTATGGCATCGTTGTACTCGGTGAAAGTACAAGTATTTTAAGGATGTGCTGTTTTGGACTCATTATTATTGGCATTATCGGTTTAAAATTTATTCATCAATTAGAATAAGTATGATCTATTGTCAAAAATGTTATTCTCCATCCTCTCTTAAATGACTATTTATTCAATGCCTTACAATAAAAATCGCAGCCCCACACCCGGTTCGGTATAAATATACTTTGGATGAATCGCATCATCATTTAACTTATTGCGAAGTTTAGCCACCAAAATTCGAAGATAATGCGTATCTTCCTGATGCGTTGGTCCCCATAATGTTTTTAAAATTTGCGGCTGTGTCAGAATTTGCCCCTGATGTTGAATGAGCAATGTTAATAATTGAAATTCTTTGCGTGTTAACACCACTATTTCGCCTGCGACCATGCAACGATGTTGTATAAAATCGACCTCAAGTTCACGATACTTAAATGTTTTCATTTCTGTATTTGCAGAATGATGACGCAAAATAACCCGAATGCGCGCCATTAATTCCTGCACACTAAATGGTTTCGTAACATAATCATTTGCACCAGCATCGAGTAAAGTCACTTTTTCCTGTTCACTTGAACGTACCGACAAGATAATGACAGGTACATTGCTCCATGTCCGTAATTCTTTTAATACCTGTTGCCCATCCATATCGGGTAAACCCAAATCTAAAATGACTAAATCTGCTTGCTGACTGGCTAAAAATTGCAATCCATTTCCTGCATTATCACACAATTGAACAGTATAACCCTGTGCTTTTAAAGCAATTCCCAAGAACTTACGAATTTGTGGTTCATCATCTATGACTACAATTTGAATAAGATTAGAGTTCGTCATCAGCTAAATATTCATCTTCGATAGGATGTATCGGCAGTATAATGCAAATACAAGTACCCTGTTGGTTTTCATTAGATTCCGCATAAATTTTTCCACCATGCGCAGCAATAATAGCTTTGACAATGGTCAGACCTAAACCCGTACCTGCTGGATTACTGTCACCATGCTGCATGGTATAAAACATGTCAAAAATCTTTTCCCGATCTTGCTTGGCGATGCCTGGGCCAGCATCCTGAATCTCAATTTTTACGTGCTTTTTATCATTCTTTTTAATCTTTAAAATAATCGGTATATGCTTCGGATTAAACTTGGCAGCATTTTCCAATACATTAAATAGTGCTTGTTCAATTAAAGCAGGATGCACATATAAATTAATATCTTGTGCCCCATGTATATCGAACTGTATCGAAAATTGCACATCCGACTGATAACGAGCCAAACGTGAGGTTGCGGCATGAATTAACTCTTTAATACCAATCCATCCGCGACTCAGTTCCAAACCTTGATAACCTAATCGGGTCATATCCAAGAGGTTTTGAATATAACGATTCAAACGCTCACCTTCCAAACGAATGGTTTGTAATAAACTATCCTGATCATGTTCAGCCATGGCTTGGCGATAATGAATAAGTGTGTCGGCAGAACCAATCATTGCCGATAATGGTGAGCGTAAATCATGTGAAACTGACGATAATAATGCGGAACGCAATTTTTCAGTTTCAGCACTAACATTGGCAATTTCCAAGGCTTTGCTAAGTTTGGTACGCGCAATGGCTTGTGCAATATATTCAATCATTGCTTCTACCAAATGTTTTTGTGAAGTCTGAAATTGCAATTGATGTGTAAAGTTTAATCCAACTACCCCCAGACAGTCTTTGGCATTTAAAATCGGTAAAAAACACCATGCATTTTCCATTAAGGTTTGCGTGAATTTTCCCGATGGTTGATGATGCTTCAACGTCCATTGGCAAGAAATCTTTTCCTTTTCATTCAAACTTGTTGCATCTAAATCCAGTTGTTGCTGTTCTGCCAAATAAATAAAAATCGGAACATCTAAATACCGTTCTAGAGCTGTTTTACCTGTCGCTAAAACTTGTGGTAGATCTAATGCAATTGAGAGTTTTTGTCCCAAATCCTGCATTGCGCGGTTATAGCGATTGGCTGCTTTTAATGCCAGAATTTCTTCTCGTAAACGAGAGGCTAGACGGCCTGCAATCAGTGCAGCGGTTAGAAATGCAATAACTGTGACGAATCCCCGTTGTGCTGAAATATGCAAGGAAAAAATAGGCGGAATAAATACGAAATTGTAGGCAATTGAAAATAATATTGCGGAAAACATCGCCACGAACATACGCGTTTTCGAGGCAATGAAGGTGACTGCGAGAATAAAAATAACTGAAAGATCATCCACCGACAAATAATATTTTGCCCCATACGCAATGGCCAAAGTTAGAATTGTCACATAACTCATCAACCATATTTCTTGTCGGTTCATTGCATAATGATGCTGCAGCTTTGCTGAGTTCTTTTTTCGAAATTTTAGTGGAATTATACTCAGTTCAAACTCAGGTTGTTTTACCAATATTTTTTCAATTAATGTCGTTTTGAGGTATTTCTGCCAAAGATTTTTATGCTGATTTTGTGCCACTACCACCGTAGAAATATCATGTGTAGTCGCATAGTCATATACCGCTTGTGCACTGTCTCGCCCATATAAAATTGCAGTATTTGCACCGAGCTGCCTTCCTAATTGAAATGCCTTTTCAATTTCTCGTTCTTCAACCGACGACGGTTGTATTCGCACATTATTTGTTGATACTAAACGGTAATATTCATCCTGTTCAGGCGCAAAATGTGAAAAGGCAATAATCGTGCATTTGGCATGACGGCGTTCGGCAATACGCGAACCAATTCTGACCATATCTTCAGAGTCACCCTTACCCTGAATCACAATTAAAACATGGTTGTAAATTGCGAGTGGTTGTAAGCCTTTTAAAATAAATTGTTCACGGCGATCGCGATCTACCATTTGTGCCACAGTTTGAATGGCCAGTTCACGCAATGCCGTTAAATTTTCCATTTGGAAAAAGTTTTTTAATGCATATTGTGCATCTTCCTGTACATAGACTTTGCCTTGCTGCAGGCGCTCCAATAACTCATTGACAGGTAAATCGACCAGACGAATATCTCGAATCCGGTCAAATACCCGATCAGGCACTGTTTCTCGTACACGGATTTGCGTAATTTGATACACCACATCATTCAGACTTTCCAAATGTTGAATATTCATCGTGCTAAATACATCAATGCCAGCATCCAGCAACTCATTAACATCTTGCCAGCGTTTCTGATGGCGGCTAGACGGCGCATTTTGATGTGCCAATTCATCGACCAATACCATGCTTGGATGGCGGTGTAATATGGCATCAATATCCATTTCATAAAGAACATGCTGTTGATGCTGCAGCTTTTTCAGGGGAATTTTTGTCAATCCTAACAATAAATTCGCGGTGTCCTGACGACCATGCGTTTCGACAACCCCCACCACAACATCCGCACCTTGACGCTGTAGTTCATGCGCTCGGTTCAGCATGGCATAGGTTTTCCCCACACCGGGTGCAGCACCAAGAAATAGCGTTAAACGACCACGTTGTTGACGTTGTAGTTGTTGTAAATAACGCTCTGCTTGTTGGTGATTGGTGCTATCCATAATTGATCGATTCCACAATTAAAGAAATAAAAGGAAATAATATGCCGAACGCCAAAATTACCTAAACTTTAGCGTTCAATTTCTGATTCAATACAACGCTATTCAAATAAAATTATTCAGCCTTTATATCATCTAAAGCCAAGTTTAACTGTAGAACATTGACTGTTGCAGGCCCTAAAAACTGAAACTGCGGTTGGTGGGTCTGTTGTTGAATCAAGTGTAAAACCTGTTGTTCTGTCATTCTGCGTTGCTTGGCAATGCGCTTGGCCTGAATTTGTGCACCCTGTACAGACATGTCAGGGTCTATACCACTCCCTGAAGCCGTTAATAAATCTTTAGGAATACGATTCGGCGCCACGCCATCCCGAGCAGCAATGACTTGTTGTCGCTGTACAATAGTCTGTTGCAATGCTGGATTACTCATTGCCATATTACTGCCAGCCATTGCCATCGGGTCAGTCTTTACTGTCGATGGACGACCTTGAAAATACTGTAAGCCTGTAAATGGTTGAGCCACCAAAGTCGAACCGATGACATTACCCTGTATTTTCACCAAACTTCCATTGGCTTGTTTAGGGAAAATAAGTTGTGCTAAACCTGTTGCAATCAGGCTATAGCCCAAAGCGAAAACCAAGAATAATACGCCAGTGAAAGCCCATGCACCTTGTAATGCTTTAATCCAATTCAAGCGAGATTCTGCAGTATCAATAAATTGCTGTTGCATCATAAAACTCCTTATAACCCAAAACAAAATTGCATCATCAAGTCAATGAATTTAATCGCAATAAATGGGAAAACCACTCCACCCATGCCATAGATCATCATGTTTCGGCGTAACAATTGAGTCGATGTTGCAGGTCTGAACTTTACACCACGTAATGCCAGTGGAATAAGGAGTGGAATCACAATCGCATTAAAAATCAGAGCCGATAAAATTGCGCTTTCTGGACTAGATAACTTCATAACATTCAATACTTGCATCTGCGGAAATACGCTGACAAATAAAGCAGGTAAAATGGCAAAATATTTGGAAATATCATTGGCTAAAGAAAATGTGGTTAAAGCACCACGCGTAATCAGCTGTTGCTTGCCAATTTCAACCACAGCCAATAATTTTGTCGGGTCCGAATCCAGATCGACCA
>JASGGM010000129.1:0-6984 GCA_047605045.1 Acinetobacter sp.
TCAAAAGTGATCGCGGTCGGGCAAAAACTTGCATCGGGCGATCAATCTGTAGCGGTGCCTCTAAATTCTAAATGGGATCAAGAACTGCTTGAATTATTTAAAACAGCTGATTTTGATGCGCTTGTCAAAATGACAGAAGATGAAATCAGGACACATGGCGGACGTGGCGGACAAGAAATACGTTGTTGGATTGCTGCTTTGGCGACATTACGGACTTTGGGTGAATATGACATGGAAATTCACTGTTATGAAGCCATTAGTGAATGGATTGCGGGATTTAGCATTGTGTCGGCTCAATTTCAGGATCAAGGATTGTATGTATGAGCATCAATACGATTGTGATTGTGGGTGCTGGACAGGCAGGTGCCAGTGCTATTTTAGAGCTTCGTCAAAATAAATATGATGGAAAAATTATTTTAATTGGCAATGAGGCTCATCTACCTTACGAGAGGCCTCCTTTATCGAAAGATGTGATTTTAAAACCCGATGAAACCAAGGTCGAAATTCTGTCTTGGCAAAAGCTTCAGGAATTGGCAGTTGAAGTCATTTTAGATCGTCAGGTGCAAAAGATTCACCGTGAAATACATTGTATAGCGTTGGAAAATGGTCAACAGATCGCTTATGACAAATTACTGCTCGCTACAGGTGCATCTCCTCGCCGTTTACCGCTCATTGATGCACTTGGCAACCATGTTTATACCCTTCGAAATCTGGAAGACGCTCAGGCACTGATTGGTGTTTTACAACCTAATCGTCGCCTAATCCTGATTGGGGGAGGTGTCATTGGTCTGGAACTTGCCTCATCGGCCAGAAATCGTGGGTCTATAGTGACCCTGATTGAAGCTGGAACAACATTAATGGGACGCTGTTCTCCACCGATCCTGAGTGATTTTTTACTTTCCCAGCATCAACACGCGGGTATTGATATCCGACTGCAAACACAAATAACAAATGCCCATTTAGATGGTGAAAAAGTTGTTGTGACTTTGGATAACGGTGAAGAACTTCGTGCGGATGCCATCATCTATGGTGTTGGTGTTATTCCCAATACACAACTGGCTGTGAATGCTGATCTGGATGTAGATTTTGCGATTAAAGTGAATGAAAACTGCCAAACCTCAGATCCTGATATCTATGCTGCTGGAGACGTTGCAACGCAATTACGTGAAAATGGAAAGTATTCACGTGTTGAAACTTGGGAGAATGCAAATCTTCAAGCCGCGATTTTTGCCCGACATGTCATGCAAATCGAGCATCCAAAAGCCAATCCTCCATGGTTTTGGACAGATCAGTTGGATATGAACATTCAATTGGCGGGTGATATTACGGTGAATGATTGGAAAATCATTCATTTGGATGAGCCCAAACATCCCCAAACTTCATTTATTGCCTATGGCTTAAAAGATGGCATCGTGGTTGCTGGCATTACTGTGAATGCTGCAAAACGTATGCGAAACATTAAAAAAATTATTAATAGTCAAACGACCTTTGAAGGGTTGGCGGACAGCATGAAATAGCGTATTGCAGTGTAATACATACTTTCGATAAGGAAAGCGAAAATGAAAAAAGACGATTTAATTCAATCAATCGCCACAACTTTAAATCGTGCCGAATCTACGCGTAATGCTGTAGCACCTATCCGTTTGCAATTAGACGAGCAAAATAATACCGTCGATTTTGCTTATGCTGTACAGGAATTAAATACTCGGCATGCTTTGGCTCAGGGGCGAAAATTGGTTGGTCGTAAAATTGGCTTAACATCAAAAGTTGTGCAGACCCAACTGGGGGTAGATCAGCCCGATTTTGGGATGCTGTTTGCAGATATGGCCTATGGAGATGGTGAGACTATTCCTGTGAACCGTTTTATTCAACCCAAAGTAGAGGCAGAAATCGCGCTGGTTTTACAACAAGATCTTACGCAGATTAAGCATACCTATGCCGATATTATTTCGGCAACGGCTTATGCCTTACCTGCAATTGAAATTGTGGATAGCCGTATTGCCGATTGGAAGATTAGCTTGATTGATACCGTCGCGGACAATGCCTCTTCCGCTGCATTTGTATTAGGTTCACGCCCTGTCACATTGGATCGGCTGGATTTGGTGAATTGCAAGATGCAGATGCATCGAAAAGAAGAACTGGTTTCACAAGGACAAGGCAAAGCTTGTCTTGCCAATCCATTGAATGCTGCGATCTGGCTGGCAGATGAGATGGTACGCAGAGGCAGACCTTTACTGGCTGGCGATATTGTATTAACAGGGGCCTTGGGGCCAATGGTTGTGGTTCAGTCTGGCGATGAATTTACGGTAGAGATCGAAGGCTTTGGCACAGTCACTGCAGTGTTTGGACAAGAGGAATAAACCATCATGGAAAGAATCAAATGTGCAATTATTGGGTCGGGTAATATTGGCACTGACCTTATGATCAAAATCATGCGCAATTCAAAGCATTTGGAAATGGGTGCAATGGTGGGGGTCGACCCAAAATCGGATGGTCTGGCGCGTGCGGCTCGTTTTGGTTTTGAAACAACGGCTGATAGTGTGCAGGGATTGCTGAAATTACCATGTTTTAAAGACATCAAGATTGTATTCGATGCAACTTCTGCGCATGCACATGCGCATCATAATGAAGTTTTACAACAACATGGCATACAAGTCATCGATTTAACCCCTGCTGCAATTGGTCCATATGTTGTGCCTGTGGTCAATCTAGATGAACATTTAGATACAGCAAACATCAATATGGTGACCTGTGGTGGGCAGGCAACGATCCCGATTGTCCATGCAGTATCACAAGTAGCAAAAGTTCATTATGCGGAAATTATTGCATCTATTGCCAGTAAGTCGGCAGGACCAGGGACACGGGCAAATATCGATGAGTTCACAGAGACGACATCCAAAGCCATTGAAGAGGTCGGTCGGGCACAAAAAGGGAAGGCCATTATCATCATGAATCCGGCTGAACCACCATTAATTATGCGTGATACGGTGTATTGTCTGACAGATGAAGATGCAGATCAGGATGCTATCCGACAATCCATTGAAGACATGGTAGACGCCGTGAATGCCTATGTACCGGGTTATCGCTTAAAGCAACAGGTACAGTTCGACACATATGGTGCAGATCGACCATTAAATATTCCTGGTATTGGTAAATTGTCTGGAATCAAGGTGTCCGTATTTTTGGAAGTTGAAGGTGCCGCCCATTATTTACCAGCATATGCGGGCAATCTGGATATTATGACCAGTGCTGCACTGGCTGCCGCAGAACGGTTTGCAGAAACACATTTAAGTAAAAAAATTGCATAAGGGGACAATAATGTTAGACAAGGAACGCAAAATTTATGTTTCAGATGTGACCTTGCGTGATGGGATGCATGCAATTAGGCATCAATATTCATTAGATAATGTCCGTGAAATTGCCCGTGCACTGGATGCCGCAGGCGTGGACAGTATTGAAGTTGCCCACGGTGATGGTTTGCAGGGATCAAGTTTTAACTATGGCTTTGGCGCATACACCGATCTTGAATGGATAGAAGCTGTTGCTGCCGAGGTCAAGCAAGCTAAAGTGGCCACCTTATTATTGCCAGGAATTGGAACAGTACATGATCTGAAAGCGGCTTATGACGCTGGTGCACGCGTCGTTCGGGTCGCAACCCATTGTACTGAAGCAGATGTTTCCCGCCAACATATTGAATATGCAAGAAACTTGGGCATGGATACAGTGGGATTTTTAATGATGAGCCATATGAATACGCCCCAAGGTTTGGCAGAGCAAGGTCGTCTGATGGAAAGCTATGGTGCACAGTGTATTTATGTGGTGGATTCTGGCGGTGCCATGAATATGTATGATATTGCCGATTGCTTTAAGGCAATGAAGGATGTATTAAAACCTGAAACTGAGACAGGTATGCATGCCCATCATAATCTTAGTTTAGGTGTTGCAAATAGTATTGTGGCTTTGGAGCATGGTTGTAATCGTATTGATGCAAGCTTAACAGGCATGGGTGCTGGTGCAGGCAATGCGCCACTTGAGGTGTTCATTGCTGCGGTAGAGCGTATTGGACTTCGTCATGGTTGTGATGTAAAGCGTCTGATTGATGCCGCTGAAGATATCGTTCGTCCATTACAGGAACGCCCAGTACGGGTAGATCGTGAAACGCTTGCTCTAGGATATGCTGGTGTATATTCCAGCTTCCTGCGCCATGCTGAGTTTGCAGCGGAAAAATATGGTTTGTCTGCCTTTGATATTTTGGTTGAATTGGGTAAACGCCGTATGGTGGGCGGGCAGGAGGACATGATTGTGGATGTTGCATTAACGATGTTTAATGAGAAGCGGGTGGTGCATTGACAATAATTTGACTACCTAGTATTGATATGGATAGCTCATATCAATACTAGGTAGCTATTTGGATATGTACTTACGACTAAAAAATATGCAAACCCTGTTTTGTTTGAGTATATTGAGATGTTCTACAATCGAATCAGAAGGCATTCAGCAAATGGCTGGTTAAGTCTTGAAGTCTTTGAACAAAAATATTTTAAGATTTTAGAGGGATCAGATATCCACAATACTGTCTAGGATCATTCGTCAAAAAATTGATCGAGGTCTTGCTAAAAGTAGAGTTGGATTAGTTGTTTTATCTCCTTCTTTTATTGCTAAAGGTTGGACTAATTATGAACTAGATGGAATTGTAACTCGCAATGTTTCTGGGGAGCAGATTTTACTTCCAATATGGCATAATTTGACAAAGCAGCAAGTTATTGATTTTAGCCCGTCTTTGGCTGATAAAGTTGCACGTTCAACAGCAACACACACGGTTGATGAAATTTCTAATGAGATTGTTGATTTAATTAATTCACATAAATAGTAAAAAGCGTATGAACAAACATAAAGTATTTATTAGCTACCATCATGCCAATGATCAGGCTTATAAAAATTATCTTGAAAGTCTTAATGACGATTATGATATTTTTATTAATAAATCCGTAGCTATAGATGACATAGACGATGATTTACCTCCTAATACTATTAGAGAAATAATTAGAGATGACTATTTAAGAGATACATCTGTCTTAATTTTATTGGTTGGTACTGAAACCAAAAATAGAAAGCATGTTGACTGGGAAATATATTCCAGTATGCGTGATAGTGCAAAGAACAGTAAATCAGGGGTTCTTGTTATTAACTTACCGAGTACTAAATGTTCTTATTTTACAGCTGCTCATGGAGAAAATGAAAAGGAAATTGTTCATCCTTCCACCACATCATGGATAAAAATAAGCGATAGAAAAGAGTATGAATGGCGATATCCATATATGCCTGATAGAATTATTGATAATTTACTAACCTCAAAATCCTATATTTCTGTAGTTAACTGGTCAGATATTGAAAATGAACCTGAAAAGTTAAAATATTTAATAGATATAACTTTTCAGGATATAGATAAATGTGAATATGATTTTTCACGTGCTATGAGAGATAGAAATAGCTAAATAGATTATTACCAATCCCATTTTGTAGTATCTATATTGAATTTATTTTTAACTTCCTGTTCGAAAAAAATATTGATGTGATTAAATGATATTAACAGTTGGTCATAGTCATAATATTCTTTTTGAATTTCATTGATTGGAGTGTTGTAAAAAAATTTTCCACTCCCTTCGTTAAAGTATTCAGTCGTATTATCTGTGGATACTTTTTGATACCAACGACGATAATTATTCTGATTTTTAGTAAGAAATTTATTTAACTCTTGAAGTATATTGTTTGTTAAAATATATAAGTCCTTGTCTCTTTGTGGATCAAGGATTTTCATTTCTTGTCGAAAAAAGTTATATGTTTGAAAGTATGATTCGAATGTATCCGAAAAATTGTCATAGGTGGGTTCTATTTTAAATAGTGTTCTCTTTGAATCTAAAAAATTAGTAACACTTTTTATATATAAAACTCTTGATGAATCAAAAAGTATACTAAGACCTCCTAAGCTTAATTTCTCAATTTTTAGTGAATATTTTTTATTGAGATAAGATGTAATCAAGAAATAACTTGTCAGACAGACTGCAATTGTAATTATAGATGATGATACGATTGGAAAGTTTTTTCTAAAAAGAGTAGAGCCAATTGATGAGTAATCTATAAAGAACATACTAATTATTAAAAAAAAACACAAAGTAAAAAAGATTTTCACAATATGATTGCTTATAAAATTTTTAAAAGATTCTAAATAGTTTTTCATATGACTGTAAGCTAATGTTTTTTTATTATTTTATGATAAAGTTAAGAAAAATAGAAGGCTATTAGAGGATTTAATGAGTAAACGGAAAGTTTTCATTTCTCACTATCGAGGTGATCGAATAGAAGTTGATAATTTCATAAAAAGATTTGGACATCTCTTCATTCCTAAAGTTCTTGGTGCTAATGATAACGATGAATTCATTAACAGTACTGATACAGATTATGTAATGAGGCGAATTCGTGAAAAATACTTAGATGATAGTACTGTCACTATAGTACTACTAGGTAGTTGTACACACAGTCGTAGATATGTGGATTGGGAGATTAAAAGCTCTTTAAGATATGATGCGTATAATTTGCCAAATGGATTAATCGGTATTGTTTTACCAAGCCAAAATAATTCTTGTTCTTTGCCGAGTAGATTAGAAGATAATTGGAATCAACAACATCAAAACTGTTATGCAAGATTTTGGTCTTATCCTATCTTAGATCAGCAATTGTTAACTTGGATTGAAGATGCATATGCTGCAAGAACGCAAAGAAAGCATTTGATAAGTAACTCTAGAATCATGCTAGGTTATAACGCAAAATGCCGTATACATGGAGTTACCCATTGATTGACATTATCACACCTCCTTTAGCAGTACATTTTGTTTGGCATCATGCTGATAATGAATCATTTAAAAAATATTGTCAGCCTTTTAGAAAATTCTTAACGAGAGATATTGAGCGACCTTTTTCGCGTGA
>JASGGM010000130.1:0-6877 GCA_047605045.1 Acinetobacter sp.
TAAAATACTCATTCCATCTCTTCTTACTTTGCTTTTTAGTCCCCATTGTTCAAGGTGAGGAATGCATCAATGCAACAGGAAGATGCTGTAAAAATCGTCCTAACCGCACCTCTAAAAAAGGAAAAGCAATAGCTACAACACTGCAACTGGGTATGAACCCAAAATACGCAACTCTTTAACAATCGAACGAATTTCTTCTAACGCTGCTTTTACATTGGGCTGATCGATATGACCTTCCAAGTCGATGAAGAACACATACGTCCATTTTTCATGTAATGCAGGACGTGTTTCAATACTGGTTAAACTGATATTGTGCTTTGAGAATGGTTTCAAAATCTCCAATAAGGCACCTGAACGGTTATGTGCCGATACCAACAATGAGGTTTTATCATTGCCGCTGGCGGGAATTTTCTCCCGACCAATCACCAAAAAACGCGTGGTATTTTCAGGATTATCTTCAATATTGCTATGTAAAATTTCCAGACCATAGGTCGATGCTGCAATGTCTGAGGCAATCGCAGCCGAATGCCATTCATTACGAATACGGCGAGCTGCTTCAGCATTCGAGCTTAAAGGGACACGATCCACGCCAGGATAATGGGCATCTAACCACTGACGGCACTGTGCAAGCGCTTGTTGATGCGCATAAATTTGTTTAATGCTGTCTTTACGTGTATTTTCAGAAATCAAAAATTGATGATGAATTCGTAATTCAACTTCACCAATGACATTCAAATTAGAGGATTTAAAACAATCCAGTGTGTGATTCACCACACCTTCCGATGAATTTTCAACAGGTACAACACCATAATGTGCACTGCCTGCTTCGACTTCACGGAAAATTTCATCAATCGTGGCTAGCGGACGTACAACTGCATCCTGACCAAAATGTTTTAAAGCCGCTGCCTGCGTAAATGTTCCCTCTGGACCAAGAAAAGCGATGCTTTGAGGGGCTTCCAGCGCCAAACATGCCGACATAATTTCTCGAAATAAGCGGGCCATTGTTGCGTCAGATAAAGGACCTTCATTGCGTTCCATCACACGGCGTAACACTTGTGCTTCACGTTCAGGACGATAAAATAATGGATTCTCCTCAGTCGCAAATTTAGCTTTTGCAACAGCTTCCGCCAGCTTTGCACGGCGGTTAATCAGGTCTTGAATCTGTTGATCGACACTATCAATATCCGAACGAATTTGTTCCAAATTTAAAGAAGTCGTTGTTTGATCATCACGCATATGGATGTCGCCCCATTATACTCAATTTTTCCTGCCTGCAAGTATAACCATATTCAATAGCAAAATGTCATGCTCCTTAATGCTTTATCGTAGCGCAATCAGGGCGATTGCGATCGTTGAATCTCTATATAGTGATGCAATCATTTTGTGATACCATCAAACCAATGCGATTCGAATGTGATGCCATGACCACCAAACGTAATATATATCAAGATTTTGAACATCCTTTTGCACAATATATTCGTATTATTGGTAAAGGGAAAAATGGTGCACGTTCACTGACTTATCAAGAAGCCTACGATGCTTTTCGCCTAATTTTAAAAGGCGAAGTATTGGATGTTCAGTTAGGTGCATTCTTAATGTTGCTTCGGGTAAAAGAAGAATCTGTAGAAGAATTGGCAGGTTTTGTACAAGCCACCAAAGACCAACTTTCGTTTCAACCTTTGCCACCGCATTTAAACGTGGACTTGGATTGGTCATCCTATGCAGGTAAGCGTAAGCATTATCCATGGTTCTTGCTGGCAGTATTAACATTGGCCCACCATGGTTATAATGTGGTCATGCATGGTGCCGCAGGTCATACCTTAAATCGGGTCTATACCGAACAGGTATTGGAATATTTGGGGTATCCAATTTGTCAGCAGCAGGCCGATGTCGAACAACAACTGGGTGAACGCCATTTTGCCTATTTACCTTTGGCAGCGATTTCACCTGTATTAGACGAGCTTATTGGTTTTCGAAATGTAATGGGTTTACGTTCCCCGATTCATACCCTCGCACGTTTAATTAATCCCTTTAACGCCAAAGCAACATTACAAGCGATTTTCCATCCAGCTTACCGTGCATCGCATCAACGTGCGGCTTTTACCCTTGGCTATCAAAACAGTGCTGTTATTAAAGGTGAAGGTGGTGAGTTTGAACGCAATCCAGATGCTAAAACTTTAATTTGTGGCATTAAACATGGGGAATTGTACGAACATGAATTACCCAAACTCACACCAGACCGTAGTGCAACCGAAGAAGAACTGGATTTATCGGTATTGAAAGCGGTTTGGGAAGGTCGGCAACAACATCAATACGGTGAGATGGCGGTGATTGAGACCATGGGAATTGCGCTGTATACCATGAATGTTGTAGAAAGTTTTGAAGATGCCATGCAACTTGCTCAAAAATTATGGCATGAAAGAGTTTAGGCGGCATTCATACCGCCCAAAACTTTACGCAATGACAATCTACTCGATCCGAGCTCGTTTTAAACTAGCTCGTTTTAAACTAGCTCGTTTTTAAATAAAGCGAATCGGTTTCACATCGTGAACGTGGTCGTCTTCACACACTTCACCTTCTTCTTTGGTACCACGGTCGATATAACCTGTGCGTTGCTCTTCTGGTAAATGTTTAAATTCCCACGCTAATACTGCTTGCATACAGGTTTCACGCTGTTCTTGAGTTAATGCAATACCATTTGGCCATTTGCCCAACTCGACAGCCGTTTTTAAACGCTGAACGATATCTGGATCTAAAACGGCGAGCATTTGTTCAATATTCATTTGAATGTTCCTATTTTTCTATCAGCACACTATTCTTGCAAATTCAGCGCATCAAAGTCCTGATTCCAGCCTAGTTTGGTACGGCATGACATGTAAAAATCATAGCCCGGTGGGTGCAATAGATTTAATTTAAAGGGATGTTTGCGAATATGCAATGTATCGCCCAGATTCAATGCCACACTGTGCTGGCCATCTGCACTGACCATCGGCATTACCCGATTTTCTTGCACCGTGATTTTAATTTCACTTTGGTCACCCACAATAATTGGACGGGACGACAAGGTGTGCGGATGCATCGGCACCAGTGCAATTGCATCCATACTCGGATGAATAATCGGCCCACCACCCGACAGCGCATAGGCCGTAGACCCTGTTGGTGTAGAAACGATTAAACCATCACTATATTGCCGATACACAAATTGACCATCTATGCATAGCTCAAAATCAATCATGTGAACAGAACGACCAGAGTGTAAGACAATATCATTCAGCGCAATCGCTTCGTAAATAACTTCACCCTCAGAGCGAACTTCCATTTCTAATAGAAACCGTTTATCGAGTTGAAATTCGCCTTTTAGCACTTGCTGTAATTTTTGTAAAACCTCGGCAGGTTTAATATCGGTCAGAAACCCTAAACGGCCTCGATTCACGCCCACCACAGGCGTGTCGTATTTCACTAAAGCACGTGCAGCATGGAGTAACGATCCATCTCCACCCACAACAATAACAAGATCGGCAACCTCACCCAACAAGTGACGACTCACAATTTGTGTATCCTGATAAGGGACCAGTCTTGCTGTTTCAACATCAAAAATTGGATGCAATCCTATCGATTGCAAATGGTCGTAAATAAGACAAAGTGTGTCGACAACTGCCGATTTATCTGGTCGGCCAATCAAGCCAATGTTGCGAAACGACTTATGCGTAATTTTCACCAAGTTTTGCGCTCCATTCGGATTCGCGCCAATAATAGCACATTGTCATTTGTTTATAAAAACATATAAAAGTGTTTGATTAAACTGCAATTTTATACACACTTTTGTATCGAAATACGAATAAACATTGCAAATTTAAAAAAACATTCGCATGATTGCAATGTCTGTTCTTGGATAGCTTATCACTTTTTATGAAGTCTCAACGTGGTCTAGGTATTTTTGCATTTATTTTTTGCATTCTTGTGATTGGAGGTTTTATTGCCTTCAGTATTTATCTTGTTCGTTTGGATAATATTATTCGCAATAAATTTGAAGGACAACGCTGGGATATTCCTGCAAAAGTTTATGCGCGTCCATTGGAAGTTTATAATCAGGCGCCTGTGAGTGAAGCAGATTTCTTACAAGAACTTGGTTTGCTTGGTTATAAACGTGCCGAGAGCTATACACAACCTGGAACCTATGTCGCCAATGGCAATGCGTTGTATGTTCATACCCGTGGTTTCGATTTTGGCGATAGTAGCGAACCCGAACAAGTGCTGAACGTGACTTTTGCACAAGACCAAATTGCTGATGTTCGTACCACCAAGCCCTCTGAAACAGGCATGACCCGTTTAGAACCGTTACTCATTGGTGGGATTTTTCCTCAACACAATGAAGATCGAGTTTTAATCAAACTCAATAATGTTCCTAAACCTCTGATTCAAGCCTTGATTGCGACGGAAGATCGTAATTTTTACCATCATCATGGTATTTCCATTCGTGGCACTGCGCGCGCCATTATGAGTAATATAACAGGTGGCAAACGTCAGGGTGGTTCGACACTAACCCAGCAATTGGTTAAAAATTTCTTCCTATCGCCTGAACGGACCTACAAACGTAAAGCCAATGAAGCACTCATGGCCTTACTTCTAGAGTTTCATTATAGTAAAAATGAAATTTTAGAAGCCTACTTAAACGAAGTTCATTTGGGTCAAAATGGGAATTACTCTATTAATGGCTATGGACTCGCGTCTCAATTTTATTTCGGCTTACCTTTACGTGAATTAAATATTGCACAACAAGCCTTTTTAGTGGGTTTGGTGCAAGGTCCATCCTTATATAATCCTTGGCGTAATCCTGAAGGTGCAAAAAAGCGCCGTGATACCGTGCTAAATAATATGATGGTCATGGGAACATTAAGTCAGGAACAATATGAACAAGAAGTAGCACGCCCACTCAGTGTAGTGGAAAAACCTACACTTGGAGCAGCACGATTCCCTGATTTTATGGATATTGTTCGTCGTCAATTGCGTACTGAATATCAGGAATCTGATTTAACCAATCAGGGCTTACGTATTTTCACCACGCTCGACCCTGTTGCACAATCGAAAGTTCAAAATGCATTTAAACAAACGGTTAATCAAATTAGTGCACGTAACCCCAAAGTATTAAGTAATCTACAAGGTGCTGTACTTATTCAACGTCCAGACAATGGCGAATTAATTGCGGCAATCGGTTCAACACAAAGTTTTACAGGCTTTAACCGCGCGCTAGATGCTAAACGCCAAGTTGGTTCATTATTAAAGCCTGCAATTTATCTCAGTGCCATTGAATCTGGTCGTTATAACTGGGCCAGCCTGATTCAAGATTCCGCGATTAGTATTCCAAGTAATGGCAAGAACTGGACACCTAAAAACTATGGTGGTGGTGAGCATGGTCCAGTACCAATGGTAGAAGCTCTGGAGCATTCTTATAATTTGGCAGCAGTACGTTTGGGACAGGAATTTGGTGTGCCTACATTTACCAACCAGTTGCGCAAATTTGGCGTTACTAGTCCCATCCCGTCTTATCCATCTACATTCCTTGGTGCAGTGAATATGTCACCTATGGAAATTTTAAATATTTACAGCAACTTCGCTACGGGTGGTTTTAAATATCCAACCAAAGCCATACGTTCAGTAGTCGATCAGAATGGCAAAATATTAGACCGTTATAG
Organism: Acinetobacter sp.; assembly: GCA_047605045.1. Taxonomy (GTDB): domain Bacteria; phylum Pseudomonadota; class Gammaproteobacteria; order Pseudomonadales; family Moraxellaceae; genus Acinetobacter. The sequence goes on from JASGGM010000130.1 coordinate 5,694, forward strand.
TTTAGATGTTCAACAAACCATTAACCCATCCTCAGCCTATATTCTCAACTATGGACTGCAACAAGTGATGAATTCAGGTACAGGACAAGCAGCTTACCGCAGTTTGCCAGCAGCACTCAAATTAGCGGGTAAATCAGGTACAACCAATGATACCAGAGACTCTTGGTTTGCTGGTTACTCTGGGAATCATTTGGCAGTTGTCTGGTTAGGTCGAGACGATAACAAAATTACAGGATTGACTGGGTCATCAGGTGCGCTTCCTGTTTGGGTGAATGTCATGAAACAATTACGTCAACAACCCGTTGACTTAAAACAACCTGAAGATGTTCAATGGCAATGGATTGATGTTGCGAGTGGTCACTTATCCGCACAAGGCTGTGGTGGTGCAATGTACATTCCGCTCATGGTGAATCAAATTCCACATAATGCAACAACGTGTGCGCTACCAAACTATCAAATTGCACCAGAAAATAACGCATCTGAACCAGCAGACACCCCGACCGATGAACTTGAGCAACTTATTCATCAAGAAGACAATCCACCACCCAGTCGAGTGATCTCGACGGGTAGCTACAATAATGAATAAGAGAATGGGAGAATAAAATGGAGCACCATATGAAAACAAAGCTGAGTCTATGTTTGGTTTTAGCGCTCATTATGACGGGCTGTAGTACATTAACACCAGCACCTGAAGAAAGTAAAAAATCTGTTGAAAAACCTCATCATAAAGCAGCACCTAAAACTGAGAATGGCGTTACCATTACACCTTATGATGTTGGTGAAATTAAACGTGAACAGCTTCCACCGCCCGCAAAACATCAGACGCAACTTCCCACAGTCATTGTGCCTAAAAATAAACCTTCGGCACAGCCCCAACCGCAGCCTCAGGTTCCTGCTTATCGAAACTTAATCGGTCAAGCGCAACTTGCGCTCAATCAACGACAATATGCAAGAGCAGATCATCTTGCTACGCAGGCACAACGAATCTCACCACAACATGCACAGAGTTATGTCATTCTGGCACAAAGTGCCATGCAGCAAAAACAATATACCAAAGCACTGTCTCTGGCTCAACGTGGTCTAAGTTTAACCAGCGATCCAAACCTAAAGAAACAACTTTGGCAGATTCGTTTACAAGTTGCGAAGGCACAAAACAGCCCAACTGCCATTCAGCAAGCACAAAA
>JASGGM010000131.1:0-6873 GCA_047605045.1 Acinetobacter sp.
GCACTTGCCAACTGTTTAAACCGAGGGCAAGTGCTTGTTTCACTCCTGATCGGTATTATCATTGTGCAGTTTTTTACCAATCTAATTGCAAAACCCAGCCAACAAAGCAGTACCCCCTATCCTGTCATTTGCCGAATGACTTTTGGGGTATTGGGTGCCAATGTACCTGCCATTATTCGCGGTCTCATCGCAGTCGCTTGGTACGGGATTCAAACTTACTTGGCTTCATCCGCTTTCTTATTGGTCATTCTAAAATTCTTTCCACAATTCAGCGCCTATGCGGATGTCCATCAACATGGCTTTTTAGGGCTTTCAACCTTAGGCTGGATTGGCTTTATGTTGCTGTGGGTACTGCAAGCCATTGTATTCTGGTCAGGCATGAACAGCATCCGTAAATTTATTGATTGGGCGGGCCCTGCGGTCTATGTGGTGATGCTTGCAATGGCCGTCTGGCTGGTTATGCAGGCTGGCTGGCAGAATATCGACTTAAACTTGAGCGGCGTGAAATATGAAGGTTTCGCGGTTGTCCCTGTCATGATTGGTGCTATTGCGTTGGTCGTCTCTTATTTTTCAGGCCCAATGCTTAATTTTGGTGATTTCTCTCGCTATGGTAAGAGTTTTGCCGCTGTGAAAAAAGGAAATTTTTTAGGATTGCCGATCAACTTTCTTGGTTTTTCCTTACTCACCGTGGTGTGTATCGCAGCAACGCTACCAATTTACGGAAAACTGATTACCGATCCCGTCGAAATGGTTGGTAAATTAGACAATACCTTTGTGGTAATTTTAGGCAGTCTCACACTCATGATTGCAACGGTGGGCATTAATATTGTGGCAAATTTTGTTTCTCCTGCTTTCGATTTTTCTAATGTCTCCCCAAGCAAAATTAGCTGGCGCATGGGTGGCATGATTGCCGCAGTCGGTTCAATTTTTATTACGCCATGGAATTTGTTTAATAACCCTGAAGTTATTCATTACACCATCGATATTTTGGGTGCATTTATTGGACCACTTTTTGGCATACTGATTGCCGATTATTATTTGGTGAAAAAACAAAAAATCGACGTGGATGATTTATATACCCTCAATCCACAAGGTCGCTACTGGTATGCATCTGGCTACAACATCACTGCATTTTATGCGCTTGTTCCTGCTGCCATTATTCCTGTGTTGTGTGTCGTTATTCCTCAATTATCTGGTTTTGCCAACTTTACATGGTTTATTGGCATGGGCTTAGGCTTAGCGATTTATTGGGGCTTAAGTATGCAACATACCAAAAAAAGTGTTGTTGTGAATCAAGCTTAAAGTGCAGGAAAAATCATGAAAATTAAAATTATTAACCCCAATACCACACAAAGTATGACAGATAAAATTGCGCAATCAGCACATGCTGTAGCGCATCGAGAGACTGAAATTATTGCCGTGAGTCCAATTATGGGACCAGCAACGATTGAAAGTTATTATGATGAAGCCTTAAGTGCCGTCGGTGTACTAGATGAAATTCGTCAGGGTGAACAGCACGGTATTGATGCGTATATTCTGGCCTGTTTTGGCGATCCTGCCTTATATGCAGCACGAGAACTGACCACAGCTCCCGTACTTGGCATTGCAGAAGTTGCCATGCATATGGCCAGTTTTATCAGTCCAGCATTTTCCGTGGTCACCACCTTGCAACGCACTGTGAATATGAGCTGGCATTTGGCAGAACGTTATGGCATGACTCGTTTTTGTAAAAATGTCAGAGCCTGTGAAATTGCCGTTGCCGATTTAGAGCACCCCGAATCAGATGCATTTAAAATTATTCTCAATGAATGCAAACTTGCACTGAAAGAAGATGCGACGGATTGTATTGTATTGGGCTGTGCAGGAATGAGTGACTTGTGTTTGCAGTTACAACAAAAATTAGGGGTTGCTGTTATTGATGGCGTCACCGCTGCCGTCAAGCAAGCAGAAGCATTGGTTGCGCTACAACTCAAAACCACACAACGCGGCGATTGGGCGCTGCCGCCAAAGAAAAACTATACAGGAATTTTATCGGATTTTGGTCATTCAGTTGTTTAAGCAGCATCTTTATTCACAGTCAAACAGACCTTATTACATTGCATAAGGTCTGTTGTATCCGTTATTCAAGCAACTTAAAAAGTGATCGGTTTTTTAACTTCGCCATAGAACGGCACATCACCATTAATCGTGGCACGGTGCATAATACGATGGGCATCGCCATAATCAAATAAAGCTTTATGTTGCGTACTACGGTTGTCCCAAATGGCTACATCGCCTTCTTGCCATTGCCAACGTAAATGGAATTTCTCCTGCGTGGCATGTGCAAATAAGAACTCAAGCAACGCATCACTGTCCGCTTGTGATAACTCATTAATTCGTGTGGTAAAACCTTCATTCACAAATAAAATATCCTGCCCTGTAACTGGATGGCTACGCACAACGGGATGGGTCACAGGCGGGTTACGCTGAAACGTTTGTTGCAGTTTGATACGCTCTTGCTCAGTGTGTGCATAACGTTCGATAGGAAACGATTTTCGAATGTCATGTAAAGCCGTATACCCCCGCAAGCGTTGTTGAAGTTCAGTTGGCAAACTTTGCAATGCCGCGGTACTGCTCGACCAAAATGTATCCCCACCAATCGGTGGAATTTTAATGGCTTGCAACACACAGCCCAACGGCGGAGTACGACTAAAGGTCACATCGGTATGCCATAACTCATTGTCCCGTAAATCCTGTTGCAGACTATCCAACACCATCACTTCGGGCACGCTTTCGATTGATGGATAAATCGGATGCACATGCAAACTGCCAAAGCTACGTGCCAAAGCTGCTTGCGCTTGTGGGGTGAGTTGCTGCTGCCGAAAGAAAATCACCTGATAATCGAGCAATGCTTGCTGAATATGCTGTGTCGATTCATTATCCAAACGATTCAAATCAATGCCATGCAGAATTGCACCAATTGTTGGTTTAATCGCTTCAATTTTTAATGTCGAAATAGATGTATTCATCGTCTTCACTACAACTGTTGACCATACCAAGGTGAAAATTGCTTTTGTAACCAACGCAGAAATAGTTCAAAAAGCACAGCCACCAATGCAATCACAATAATACCCAGAATCACGGTATCGGTAATCAGAAATTGAGCTGCCGATTGCACCATAAAACCAATGCCTCGATCGGCTGCAACCAGTTCTGCGGCCACAAGTGTTGACCAGCCTACCCCTAAACCAATGCGAATACCTGTAATAATATGCGGTAAAGCCGTCGGTACAATCACATGCCAAAACACTTGCGAACGCGTTGCACCTAGCGACAATGCTGCACGTTCACGACTAATTTGATGACTCAATACCCCATGTGCACTACTAATAATGATCGGTGCTAAAATTGAAAAAAAGATCAGTAAAACTTTTGTGGTTTCGCCAATACCAAACCAGATCACCAATAAAGGCAAATATGCCAAAGGCGGAATCGGACGCAATAATTCAACCAAAGGATCCAGTACGGCGCGTATCCATTTATTCAGCCCCATCCACAAACCAATTGGCACACCAATCGCAATTGCAGCCAGCAAAGCAATAAACACGCGCGAAATACTGGCAGCCAAATGTTGCCACAATGTCGCTTTCATAAAGCCTTGCTGACTCACTTCTAAAAACTTATGCCATACCGCCTGTGGACTTGGTAAAAATAAAGCTGGAATAATGTGCAATGCTGTAATCAAAAACCAGATCAGCAATACGACAACCACACTCAATACACTAATAATTTCACTTCGATAATGGCGCCAATGGGATAACCACGTTGCATTTTGAGCAGATTTCTCAGCCAATGTGTTTTTGTGACGCTCTACGATGTCCTGACCTTGACTCATATGCTCGCCTCCTCTGCAACTTGTTGCGAGCGTAACCGTTCAAATAATTGCTCACGTAATTGAATAAATTTCGGATCGGACTTAATCGAACGAATTGTCTCACCAGCTCGATAACGCTGCGCAAAGTCCAAATGTAATGTTTCTACAATTTTGCCAGGCCGCGCTGTCATCAATACCAATTGATGACTCAATAGCAACGCTTCTTCAATATCATGGGTAATCAGGAAAAAACTCTTATTTTGTTGAATCCACAAATCTAGAACCAATTGCTGCATATTTTCACGGGTAAATGCATCTAAGGCCGCAAAAGGTTCATCCAGTAAAATAAAAGGCGCATGACTAATTAACGCACGGGCAATGCCAACACGCTGCTTCATACCGCCAGACAGCTCCCAAATGTTGGCTTTGGCAACATGGCTTAAACCTACTATTTTCAAAATCGCGTCAACATGTTGCTGAATTTCCGCCGACTTCTGACCTTTTAGTTGCAGGGCAAAACCGACATTTTCTTCAACATTGAGCCATGGCAACAATGCATGATCCTGAAAGACCACTGCACGCGAAACACTTGGCCCATGCAAGACTTGATTATCCAACAATACTTCGCCTTGTTGCACGTCCTGAAAACCCGCCAAAATATTCAACAGCGTGGTTTTACCACAGCCCGACTCGCCTAATACAACGGTGAGGGAACCTTCCTCAATTTTCAAATTGATATCTGACAACACCGCTTGTTGGCTTTTAGGGAAAGTCAAACTGATGTGACGTGCTTCAAGTATACTCATGACATTTTCCTCGAACGTTAAGGCAGATAAGCCGTGCTGACATTTTCGTTATAATCCGCTTTCACAGCATCAACCTTACCTTGCGATTTTAAGAACGTCGCGGTATCGGAAATATTTTTGGCAAATTCGCCACCTAAGGTTTGTTTTTGTTGTGCAGCATTGAGATAGGTATTGCCCCCTAATAACAATGCAATATCTTTTGCATCTGACCCAGTCAGTTGGGCAATTTTTTGCACGTTATCGCCATTGGCTAAATATGCTTTCGGGTCCTGATTATATTGTTCAAGTTGATGTAAGGTTGTTTGAACAAACGATTTCACAAAGTCAGGATTTTTCTCGGCAAAATCTTTACGCACAACCCATAAATCATAGGTTGGCGCCCCCCATTCAGCCACTTGTTTAGAATCGGTCAAAGTCGTTCCTGTGGCTTTGGCCTTACTTAATGCAGGTTCCCATACATAAGCTGCATCAATATCGCCACGTTGCCATGCTGCAATAATTTCTGGTGGACGCAAATTAATAATTTTGACTTTATCTTCGGCAATGCCCCAATGTTTCAACGCCGACAGTAAGCTATAATGCGTTGTTGATACAAATGGCACTGCAATGGTTTTACCAATTAAATCTTGCGGGGTTTTAATCCCAGATTTATTGCTAACCACCAAAGCTTCTGAAGCCCCCAATTTTGAGGTAATTAAAAAAACTTCGATGGGTAAATTACGACTTGCCGCAGCCGCCAATGGGCTCGAACCCAGATTACCAATAACGACATCTCCCGAAGCCAGTGCATTGACCACATCTGGCCCTGTATCAAATTTCTTCCACTGAATATTACGCTGGCTGTCTTTTTCATAATCGCCATTGGCTTGCGCCACTTTACTTGGATCAACACCCGTTTGATAAGCCACGACTACTGGTTTTTCATCACTATTTTGCACGGCAGACGGGGCGGATTTTTTATTTTGAAATAGTAAAAATGCGACAATTGCAGCCACAATTACAACGGTAATAATTAAAGGTTTTGTTCGTTTACTGCTCATTTTGTTTTCCATCATGCGCTATATCTTTAATCATGATAAGCAATGGTCTTTTCACCCATAAACAATAAAATGTGCATTACTTATCATTTTTTCTTCAATGCAAGAAAGTAATCCCTCCTAAGTTAACGTATGACAAAAAGATGCCCTTGAGTTGTAAAAATGATATGCATACATAAATCAATTTCTATTTTTAAGCTTTTTTCTGACAAGTTATGATCAATATCGATTTAACTTTATTTGTAAATAATTATTATTTTAAAATTATATGAATTCTAATTATAAGATTATCGTATATTCATATTTGATAGATCGGTTTTCAAATTCCTACACTAGTCACAATTTAAACGACCATTCTGTTTGGGAACAACATGCAAATTTATAAAAAAACCAAGTCGCAGCTCCTCTGCTTGGCATTGTTTTCTGTCATGAATAGCAGTGGTCAGGCCGCCATCACCTTTGGCGATGAAAATACAGAGACGGGGCAATTAAAAATCAGTGGTGCTGTGCGCGCCAAATATGTCTATGACTATGAAGCCAATCCAAGTACCAGTAAACTCTCATTTAACGATGCAATTTTATGGCTCGACTATAATTCACCGAAATGGATTGGTCACCTTGATTATCGGGTGTATGAATATTACGGCAACATTGGCGATGCCAGCTGGCTCACCGATGCCTGGGTGGGCTATAAATTTGATTCACAACAAAAAATCATTGCTGGCTTAAACACTGTTCCTTTTGGTTTAAGCCGTTTTTGGGGCAATACTTTTTATTTAGGAATTGGCAATGCCGCAGGCTTAGAAGATGTACATAATCTGGGAATTAAATACGAATTTAATAACGGTAGCAATGAAGCACAAATTGCCTACTACCCAACCGATGGCGGAAATTATCAAGGCAATAGTAAAGACGCTCGGCGCTATAGTATCAATGCCGTGAATGCTGATGATTCTGTTTCTGAGGGAACCAATACCAAAGAGAAAAACTCGTTTGTATTAAGAGGTGCACACACCTTTAAAAATATCAATGGTAATGAAAACTTCAATTCACAAATTGGGGCATCCGCTTGGTATTCAACCATCGAAAACCGCCGCTCTGGTCGAGATGGCAATCGTCAAGTGTACTCTATTTTTACCAACACCAATTACAAACAATGGAATCTACAACTCTTGGC
>JASGGM010000132.1:0-6860 GCA_047605045.1 Acinetobacter sp.
CAAAAACATGCCTTGTTTAAAGAAGCGGATTCCGACTTTTTATTTTATTTAAAATTGTGGGATGCACTGAACCCTGCTACTGAACATAGAATGTCAGAAAATCAACGTCGACAATTTGCCAAAAGCCACTATTTAAGCTGGTTGCGTTTGCGGGAGTGGAAACAAACCCATCAACAATTGGTGGAGCTGGCGCAAAGTTTAAAGCTTTCCTTTAATGAAAAACCAGCCAGTTATGAAAATCTGCATCGTGCGTTATTAACGGGGTTATTGTCGTTTATTGCCAATAAAACCGATGAGCGCAATGTGTATATGGCAGTGCGTCAGCAAAAAGCCAGAATTTTTCCTGCCAGTAGTTTACATAAAGCAGGTGTGGCGTGGGTCATGGCATTTGAAATGGTCGAAACGTCGCAAGTTTATATTCGAACCTTGGCGAAGATTGACCCAGAATGGATTTTATTAGCGGCCCGTGATTTATTGAAATATCATTATTTCGAGCCACATTGGTCGAAAAAAGCGGGGGTTGTGAATGCTTATGCGCAAGTCTCGTTATTTGGGCTAATTATTGAGCCGAAGCGCTTAGTGAATTTTGAAAAAGTCGATCAGGCAGCAGCGCATGAAATTTTCTTACGTGATGCCTTAACCGTTGGTCATTTAGGCATTACACCACCATTTTTAAAACATAATTTGCGAAAACTCGAAGAAGTAGAGCGAGTAGAAGATAAATTGCGTCGCCGAGATTTGGTGGTTGATGAAGAAACTATTTACCAGTTTTATGCTGCCCGTGTGCCCGAAGATATTGCCAGTCGTCGAAGTTTTGAAGATTGGCGAGCGACCATAGAGCCACAACAACCGCGCTTTTTGTTTGTTGATGATGATGCACTGTGGCAAAGTGACCGCCCGACCACACAGCAATTTCCCGATCATTTGCATAATGGGCAATTACGATTGGCGACCAGTTACCGATTTGATCCCAGTCATGATGAAGATGGCGCAACGGTTAAAATTCCGTTACCAGCTTTGCCTCAGGTCGATGAAGATATCTGGTCGTGGGGTATTGCAGGTTGGCGACTTGATTTAATTGAATCATTATTGAAAAGTTTACCCAAAGACAAGCGCCGTCAGGTTGTTCCGATTCCCGATACTGCCAATAAGTTGTTGGCAAAGATTGATGCAGTTGATTTGCGTCAAAACATTTTGAAATATCTGGCTTTTCAGCTACGTGGTGAGCAAATTACCGAAAAAGATTTTTCTTATGAGCGTGTTGAGCCTTATTTATTGCCGATGATTATGGTTGTGGATGAAAAAGGTCGTACCATTGAAAAAGGTCGAGATTTGACAGAGCTAAAAGCACGCTGTCGGACAGAAACGCATCGACCTGTGACGCAATCACAAGGTGAGTTTGATCATTTTCCTGAACAATTTATATTTGAAGCTTCACAACAGATTGCAGGCGTAAAAGTGCAGCAGTTCCAGGCACTTGTACCATCGAAGATCTTTGCCGATTTAGAGCAAAAAGATACATCTGGCGTGGTTATACAAAGTTTTAATGATCAACAAGAGGCGCTGCGCAAACATAAACAGGGCATTATCCGCCTAATTCACATGCAATTGGGGGATGCTGTACGGCAGTTAAAAAAACAGATCTCGAAGCCTTTGGCATTGGCCTATTCACCATTAGGTGATAAAGCCAAGCTTGAACAAATGTTGGTATATGCCACTTTGGATCAAGCCATTACGACTTTACCGACCAATGCAACAGAATTTCAGCAAACCTTAAACACGGTAAAACAACAATTTCTAAGCCATGGTCAACAGGTACTCTCACAAATCAACGATATTTTCATTCAATGGCAGACCATTCGCCGTCAGCTTATGATGATGAATGCGGATATTTTTGGTAAAAGTATGGATGATATTGAAGATCAACTTGATTTGATGCGCTTAGACAATTTTGTCTATACACAACCCTTGGCAATTTGGCAAGAGTTTGCACGCTTTCTTAAGGCACTTTTAATTAGACTGGAGCGTTTACCAAATAATCTACAAAAGGACAGCGTGGCTATTGATCAAGTTGACCCATGGATGGAAAAATTGTTCACTTTTAAACATGATCCTCGATTACATGAGTTCTATTTAATGGTAGAGGAACTCCGAATTTCACTTTTCTCGCAACCGATGAAAACCAAAATGCCTGTATCGACGGCACGTTTAAGCAAACTCTGGCAACAACTCGATGTGTAAATGGTGGACTAACTTACATCTTTAGCATTGTTTGCACCCATCAGGTTGATTAAACATGGGGGAAGTTGCGAACAACATCTTTAAATTTTGAGGATTTTTATATGGGTATTCGTATTACTGGAACAGGGTTGTATCATCCTGAAACATACATTACCAATGCTGAGTTGGTGGCAAGTCTGAATGCCTATGTAGAACGTTATAATCAACAACATGCCAGTGAAATTGCAGCAGGTGAGTTGGAAGAGTTGCGTGGTTCCACTGAAGAATTTATTGAAAAAGCTTCGGGTATTCAACGCCGTTACGTGGTAGAAAAACAGGGAATTCTGGATATTGACCGTATGCGGCCCAACTTGCAGGAACGCGGTAACGATGAATTATCTTTACAAGCTGAATGGGGTGTTGCTGCTGCGAAACAAGCGATGCAGAATGCAGGGGTAACAGCCGAAGAGATCGATGTGGTCATTTTGGCTTGTTCTAATATGCAACGTGCTTATCCTGCTGTGTCGGTAGAAATTCAAGCGGCACTGGGTATACAGGGTTATGCCTATGATATGAATGTGGCGTGTTCATCGGCTACATTTGGCTTAAAACAGGCCTATGGTGCGATTCAAACAGGTGCGCGCCGTGTTTTGTTGGTCAATGTTGAAATCACTTCTGGTCAGCTCGATTTTACCCAGCGCGACAGCCACTTTATTTTTGGTGATGTGGCAACCGCCAGCATTATTGAAAATACGGAACAAAAAAGTGGTTACGAAATCTTGGATATTTATTTGGAAACGCAATTCTCCAATAATATTCGTAATAATTTTGGCTACCTCAATTACAGTGAATTGGAGGTCGATCAGCACTATTTATTCCGTCAGGATGGTCGCAAAGTCTTTAAAGAAGTGTGTCCACTTGTTGCAAAAATTATTACCCAACAATTGCAAAGAAATCATTTAAATGCCAATCAGATTAAACGCTTTTGGTTCCATCAGGCCAATGCCAATATGAATGAGCTGATTTTGAAATATGTCGTGGGTAAAGAAGCAGATCTGCAACGGGCGCCGATTATTTTAGATGAGTTTGCCAATACATCTTCGGCAGGGGTAATGATTGCGATGCATAAAACCAGTGATCAGGTTGAAAGCGGTGAATATGCCATTTTGAGTTCATTTGGTGCAGGCTATTCAGTTGGTGCGGTGCTGCTTCAGAAATATGTTGTATAGGGTTATCGTGTCATTAAAAACACCAATCAACTTTGGTTGATTGGTGTTTTTTGATATGAAATTTAAGTCGTAAGTTATTCAATTTCTGGATGTTGATCGGCTAACTTCTGACGTTTTTTCTGTAAATCTTCAATCTGCTGATCAATCGATTCGATTCTTTGCCCAATGTTGTCATGATATTCTTCGAGCAACTCAACGGCTTCTTCTTCGTTTGTTGCCATGGGTGTACCGCCTTTTAGTGGCTTGTTGGCTGTTTCTTTTAAGTAAAAAGCAGTTACCAAACCAAATACACCACAGATCATCAGGTAATAAGCGGGAATCATTAAATTATGTGTGAATTCAACCAAAGTGGCGGTAAGTGTTGGGGTTAAACCTGCAATCACAACGGAGATGTTAAATGCCACGGCAAGTGCACTATAGCGAATGGCAGTAGGGAACAAGGCAGGCAAAGTGGATGCCATCACACCAATCATCATATTTAACGATAAGGCAAGGATGAGCAAACCAGCAAAGATCGAACCAATTGAATCTGTTGCCAATAATTTAAATGCAGGATAGGCGAGGAAGATCAAAGCCAGACTTCCAGCAAAAATAAATGGACGACGACCCCAGCGATCACTTAATAAACCAATCACAGGCTGTACAAACAGCATACCAACCATCACGGCAATAATAATGAGTACGCCATGATCTTCTGAGTAACCTAAGTTGTGAGAAAAGTAACTTGGTAAATAAGTCAGTAGCATGTAATAGGTAACGTTGGTACAAATCACTAAACCGACACAAACCATTAGGCTGCGTTTATGGTCTTTAATAATTTGTTTGAAGCCAATTTTTTTGGGTTTATCTGAAGCTGCCTGAGATTCACTATGTTGTTGAAACGCGGGTGTTTCATCGAGTGCATGACGTAAGTATAAGCCAATAATACCAAGTGGTAGCGCAAGGAAGAACGGTAAACGCCATCCCCAATCGAGGAAGGTTGCTTCACCCAGAAACCATGTAATGGCTGCAACAGTGGCTGCACCAAGTACGAATCCGAGAATTGAGCCAAAATCTAACCAACTACCCATAAAACCACGTTTTCGGTCTGGGGAATACTCTGCAACAAAAATTGCAGCACCAGCATATTCACCACCAACAGAAAAACCTTGTGCAACTTTAACAATTAACAAGAGTATGGGGGCGAATATACCAATAGTTTCATAAGATGGAATTAAACCAATTCCAAAAGTACTGACTGACATGATAATAATGGTAATGGCCAGAACCTTTTGTCGTCCGTATTTATCTCCTAAAGCACCAAAAAATAAACCGCCTAATGGACGGAAAATAAAGGGTACCGAGAAAGTTGCCAATGCGGCGATCATTTGCACGGCAGGAGAGGCATCGGGGAAGAACACCTTACCCAGTGCATAAGCAACATAGCCATATACACCAAAGTCAAACCATTCAATTGCATTACCGATAGCTGCGGCAGTAATGGCTTTTTTGGTTTTTTCATAATCGATAATACCGATATCATCAATTTGAATCGGTTGAGTTTTTCTTCTGAATCTACGCATATTTTATTCCAACGTATGAGGATTAGTTTATTATGGCTTCTCAGCCTAAGCTTAAAAAACATCGATAAACCAATCGGTTATAGGCGGATGTTTTGAACACAACAAGAAAAAACAAGACATGTAAAATAACAGAAATGAAAACTTGTTTTGTCTTGTAATGCCTAAAAACAAAATGTTTTCATATAGTTATACATCTTAGCTAGAAATGAGTTGTGAAATGTAGCAATTATTAGAGTAAAAGTTGTGTGAAAAGAGTTATTTTTGTAAAGAAATAATAATTTTAGTTGAGATCGTTTGTTTTGACTTGACAAAAAAGCCAGTAAATATAATGGCTTTTTTGTGGTCATTTTCATGTTATACCATGGTTGGTAATTCTTCAGGACGCATGTCAAAAATAAGAACTTCAGCATTCTCACCATGACTAAAATGTAAAGTGTCTGCTTCACGAATTCGTGCAGCATCACCTGTATTAAAGGTTTTGCCATTAATCTCTATACGGCCTTTGGCAACATGGACATAAGCATAACGGTGGTCAGGGATTTTAAATTCAGCACTTTCAGTACCATTAAATTGACCAGCGTAAATATTGATGTCCTGTTTAATGCTGATGGTTCGCTCTCCACCTGTTGGTGAAATAATTAAGTGAAATTTACCACGTCTGTCTTCAGCTAACAATTTCACTTGTTGGTAATCAGGTGTGGTATTCGCTTGATTCGGTACCACCCAAATTTGTAAGAAATGTACATTTTCTTTACTAGAGTGATTAAATTCGCTATGTGCAACACCATGACCAGCACTCATTAACTGAACATCACCAGGGACAATTACAGAACCATTGCCTATGGAATCTTGATGGGCTAATTCACCTTCAAGGACATAAGAAATAATTTCCATATTGCGGTGTGGATGCGTACCAAAGCCTTTTGATGGAGACACGGTATCGTCATTAATGACCAGTAAATCGGAGAATCCGACTTGTTTTGGGTCCCAGTAATCTGCAAATGAGAAGCTGTGGCGTGAGTTTAACCAGCCATGATGAGCTGCACCACGTTCATGAGATAATCGCATATCCAACATAACTTTTCTCCAAATTCGTTTTATTGTCTGAGAGCAATTCTATTGTAATAAAAATGTGATAGATATGGAGTTTATACAACTTTATATTGCAGTTTTAGAACGATTAATTGTTGCATTAGAGGCTCACTTTTATAATTTATTCTACAACCTTCGGCCAAGTATTTAGAATATTGTTGACAATTTATTTAAATTGATTCAAAAATAACCTTAAATAAGATTATTCTTTGCGGGATTGTCAACAATATGTCTAAACTTCTTGATATTCAGGCACTGAAACAGCCAACGCTGACCGATCAGATTTTTGAAAAAATCCAGCATGCGATCATTTGTGGTGAGTTGGCCGCAGGCAGTAAAATTTCTGAACCTGAATTGGCACGTGTTTATGGTATTAGTCGTGGCCCTTTGCGTGAAGCAATTCATCGTTTAGAAGGTCAAAAACTGGTAGAACGCACCGCGCATGTAGGTGCAAGAGTAGTGTCTTTATCACATCAACAATTATTCGAGCTCTATCAAATTCGTGAGAATTTAGAAGGATTGGCGTGTCGTCTGGCAGCACAGCATATTGATAAAAAACAAATTCTGGAACTTCGTGAAGTGTTGAATCGTCATGCACAAGATGATGCTTTTAAAGCAGGTAAGGGCTATTTTTTACAGCAAGGTGACGACGATTTTCATTATTGCATTATTCGTAGCAGTGGCAATAGAACACTTGAAAAGATGCTGTGTGATGAGTTGTATCACTTAATTCGTATGTATCGTATTCAATTTTCTA
>JASGGM010000133.1:0-6843 GCA_047605045.1 Acinetobacter sp.
TGGGCCCACCATATAAAACAACCACTTAGGTGTACTAATCCTAAGTGGTTTTTTTGAGATAAAAAATCGTACCGTATTTCTACCAAGTGCGATTCATATACCATGATACATTTTGCCCAGGCTATTTTAACTCATATAGATATACGACTTATAACAATATATCCAATCACACAAGCTTAAGCCAAATGCTTTTTTGCTTTCCTGTGGTTGTAAATGAGCTGAAAACAAATTGATCAACAATTTTATCGAATTCAGTTTGTGATAACTTCTTTTTGCTTGGTTGATTGTTAAATAACTTCATTATAATCACACTCCTTTTCATGAGTTACTTACTAATTTATCGAATTTAGTTGTATCCATCTACACGCGTTTACAACGCTTATTGTTCACTTATTAAGCACCAAGGTAACAAATGTTTTGCGTTCGTAGGTCTTATACAATTCACGTATTTCTTCATGAATAAAAGATACGCATGGCAAATTTGATTGCTGTACTTTGATTTATATGGACTTACGGCAATCTATAAACAAGAATATTTATCTAAATAACGCTCTTGAATCAAACAAATAATTTAGCGTTTTAATAACTTAAACAATAAATGATATATACAAACCGAAGCATTTCGAATGCTTTTAAAACTGTTGAGTCGATGTCACGTTTATGGCTTGATGTATAGTCAGGTTTAAATGGTTTCTTAATAGCTGATATTGATAAATATAACTTGAATTTATTTACACACGTCTTTGTTTTTTATTTTAGATAGAACGGACTTATAACCGATTATTCCATAGTTCAAGTCCGTATAGATAAGATATATAACAACACCTTAGATTAACAAATTTTAAGATGTTGTTTTATTTAAAGCTTAATGATTGACCGCAGCCAGTTGCTGAGCATTATAACGTGCGCCCATGTTCGGATACTTCGCTATAATTGCATCGATTTCTGCCAAATCTGCTGTACTCAAAGCAATATTTACAGCTTCAGCATTTTCTACAAGTCGATCGATCTTACGGGTACCAGGAATTGGAATAATGTCTTCGCCTTGTGCCAAAATCCAAGCCAACGCCAGCTGAGCGGCCGTCACATTTTTGCTTTGCGCAAATTCACTAAATGCTTGTGCTAAATTTTGGTTGTTTTTCCAATAATCTCCCTGATAGCGAGGTAACTGGCGGCGGAAATCATTGTCGTCCAGATTGCCAGCATCGAGTTTGTTGGTTATTAAACCTCTCGATAAGGGCGAGTAAGGCACCAGACTAATGCCTAACTCACGAATGGTTTGCAAATGGTTCTTTTCAAAATCACGTGTTAATAACGAATATTCATGTTGAACCGCTGCAATCGGATGAATCGCATGCGCCTTGCGAATGGTTTCAGCCGATGCTTCACTCAACCCTAAATAGCGGACTTTCCCCTGTTTCACCAAGTCTGCCATCGCCCCAATAGTGTCTTCAATAGGAACATTCGGGTCAATACGATGCGCATAATACAAATCAATCACATCTGTATTTAAACGTTTTAAGCTATTTTCAACCGCCACTTTAATCCATGCTGGAGAACCGTCGATATACGACTCTAACGAGTTTTGAGGATGGGAATTTTCATTTTTATAGCGAAAGCCAAATTTAGTTGCCAAGAACACTTTATCCCGATGTTTTTGTAAAACATTTGAAAGCAAAACCTCGTTAGCACCATTGCCGTACATATCGGCTGTGTCCCAAAAATTAATCCCAAGTTCTAAGGCTTTTTCTAAGGTTGCGATACTTTGTTTGTCATCTGTAGCACCGTAGGCAAAGCTCATTCCCATGCACCCTAAACCAAGTGAGGATAGTTGTTCACCTGTCTGTCCTAAAATTCGATACTTCATTGCTCACTCTCTTTTTCATCATTGTTGGCGTAAAAAAAACTATAACCCGTTTTGGCGTGAATCTACCTATAACATTCAAACCAATCCTTATAAGATTCAAACAATATTGTTTTAACTTAGGTGGCCTTCACGGAATTTTTTCGGCGAAAGTCCGGTATTTTTCTTAAAGAAATTGGTGAAATAAGCTGAGTATTCAAATCCTAGGCTATAGGCAATTTCAGAAATATTCCAGTTGGTGTGTTGCAACAATGCTTTGGCCTCTTGCGTAATACGTAAGTGGATATGCTCAGACGTGGTTTTACCTGTCACTTCTTTTACAACGCGATTTAAATGGTTGACATGTACCGATAGACTATAGGCATAATCATGTGCAGTTTTAAGTCTAAGCTGAAAATGTGGTGAATCGATTGGAAATTGGCGCGCCAATAACTCAAAAAACAAATGACAAATACGCCCCGAAGCATTGCTATGCTTCTCAAACTGCTGGGTCGGCTTTATTTTCATAGCTTCATGTACAATCAGATGCAAATGGTTTCTTAATAGTTGATATTTATAGATATAGTCTGAATTTATTTCATGCATCATCTTGTTAAAAATAGAGGATATTTCTTCAACTTGTTGATCATTCAGAAAATATAGCGGATTGCCATCGATCTTAAAAATCGGAGAATCCTTTAAAAAGTTCTGTCGTGAGTCTTGATTTACAAATTCTTCGGTAAATAGACAAAACCAGCCCGCCTGTTCTGGTGAATGCGCTTCCCATGCATAGGGAATAACAGGATTTGAAAATAGTAAAGCTGGTCGGTCAACACAAATCCAGCGATTGGCATAGTGAAGTTCGCCCAAACCCAAAATCAGTGAAATTTTATAGTAATCGCGACGGCTATAAGGCGTTAGAAATGAGCAGGCATCGCGTTGAAATACATTGAAATGCCCAAAGGTTGATGAAACCGAGGAATCAAGATCTTTGGTTAAAGAAAAGTGTCGATAAAAATCATGTATGGTTTGCATATCGTCACCAACGCAGATCATCGATCTATCTAAATTTATAAAATTCAAACTTTATGTACTGTAGCCTGTATTTATTGTTTGATCAATTGCGTTATTTAGGGACTTTTGGGAATATGGTTTTGACTTTGACGCATAATACACAAACAACGCATTTGATGCGGATAATTGTTCAAGAACTGTGCTGATAAAATGTATTGGCATAGTCAATATGCCATACCGCATAAAAAAACAAACTGAATAATAGATCCGTTCTGTCTTTTTTGAAAACCGATGTGATCTTAAATCGCTTTCGATAAAAACCGATAACTCAAAAATAGCTATCCATAAAAAAATCGTCTTGTGAAACAAAGCAATATCATCCACTGCTGCGACAACAACACTATATATTGTGTCTAATTTAAATTTTAACACAATATCTATTGCTTTCACGTCCAGAATTCCGATATCTTTAGATGCTAAGAACAGTCGATTTTCAATGGAATCGAAAAAAGTTATTAAGAATTGGTATCAATACGAGACCAATTAAAGATCTCCCTCAACAACAACAAAGGGTTCAGTTATGACAATTACGATTTACAGCAAACCATCTTGTGTACAGTGCAATGCAACTTATCGTGCGCTTAATAAACATGGCATTGCTTATGAAATTGTTGACCTTACTCAAGATCAAACTGCGATGGAAATGGTCAAATCACTAGGCTACCAACAGGTTCCTGTTGTGGTTGCAGGCGATGATCACTGGTCGGGTTTTCGTCCAGATAAAATCAGTGCCCTTGCTTCTTAAGTTAATGTTGCATCGACACTAAAAGTCAGTAGCAATGGCCAATTTAGTTTATTTTTCCAGTAAATCTGAAAATGTACATCGTTTTGTACAAAAATTGGGATTGCCTGCGCTCAGAATACCCTTGCATGAGCAAGATCAACCGTTAATGGTGAATGAGCCATATATTTTAATTTCGCCGACGTATGGCGGGGGTGGTGTGAAGGGTGCGGTTCCAAAACCTGTCATCCATTTTTTAAACCAGCCAGACAATCGTCGTTTAATTCGGGGTGTCATTGCATCTGGCAACACAAATTTTGGTGAGGCATTTTGTTTGGCAAGTAAAATTATTGCCCAGAAATGTAATGTGCCTGTCTTATATAACTTTGAACTGCTCGGTACACCTGAAGATATCGAGCGTGTACGCCAAGGAGTTCGTGAATTTTGGACACAACAAGCAAAGTCAGTAGACCAATAAAAGAAACTACTGCTCACTCATCTACCGATTTGTTATCGGAACTTGCACCAGTACGTCCTGCATATAAAGCAGAGACCGATTTAGATTATCATGCCCTGAATGCCATGCTGAATTTGTATGGCCCAAATGGGGAAATTCAGCTTGATAAAGATCGCATGGCGGCACGTCAATATTTCTTACAACATGTCAATCAAAATACGGTATTTTTCCATAATTTAAAGGAAAAACTAGACTATCTGGTTGAGAAAGAATATTACGATAAAAATGTATTACAACAATATGAGGATACGTTCTTACAAAAACTCTGGGATGCAGCGTATGCGCATAAATTCCGATTCCAGACCTTTTTGGGTGCATTGAAATATTATAGTAGTTATACCCTGAAAACTTTCGATGGCGGACGTTATCTAGAACGTTATGAAGATCGGGTATGCATGGTTGCCTTAGCTTTAGCCCGTGGCAATGAGCAATTGGCTTTAGACACCATGGATGAGATTATTTCTGGTCGCTTCCAACCCGCAACGCCTACTTTTTTAAACTGTGGTAAAAAACAGCGTGGCGAATTGGTGTCCTGTTTTCTGTTGCGTATGGAAGACAACATGGAGTCTATTGGTCGCTCCATCAATTCGGCGTTACAGCTTTCTAAACGTGGGGGTGGTGTTGCATTTTTATTAACCAATATTCGCGAAACTGGCGCGCCGATTAAGCGGATCGAGAACCAGTCTTCAGGTGTGGTTCCCATCATGAAACTGCTTGAAGATGCGTTTAGTTATGCCAATCAGCTTGGTGCGCGTCAAGGTGCAGGTGCCGTGTATATGAACGCACATCATCCTGATATTCTACGCTTTTTAGACACCAAACGGGAAAATGCCGACGAAAAAATACGGATTAAAACACTCTCTTTGGGGGTTGTCATTCCCGACATTACCTTTGAACTTGCTAAAAATAATGAGGATATGTATCTATTCTCCCCTTACGATGTTGAGCGAGCTTATGGCAAGCCCATGTCGGATATATCCATTAGCGAGTGTTATCGTGAAATGGTCAACGATGCACGTATTCGTAAGAAAAAAATTAATGCACGTGAATTTTTCCAAACGCTTGCTGAAATTCAATTTGAATCAGGCTATCCCTATATCATGTATGAAGATACCGTGAATCGTGCCAACCCGATTAAAGGTCGCATCAACATGAGTAATTTGTGTTCAGAAATTTTGCAGGTGAATGAACCCTCTGAATACGATGACAATTTAGATTACGCTTATATCGGTAAAGATATTTCCTGTAATTTAGGCTCGCTGAACATCGCGAAAACGATGGATTCCCCTGATTTTGCAAAGACTATCGAAATTGCAATTCGTGGACTCACCGCCGTGTCGGATATGAGCAGTATCAACAGTGTGCCATCTATTAAACAAGGCAATGATGATTCACATGCCATTGGGCTAGGCCAAATGAATTTACATGGTTATTTGGCACGAGAGCATATTTATTATGGCAGTGAAGAAGGTGTTGATTTTACAAATATTTATTTCTATACCGTCACTTACCATGCGTTGAAAGCGTCTAATCAAATTGCAATTGAACGTGGACAAACATTTAAAGGTTTTAACGATTCAAAATATGCAACAGGTGAGTATTTTGAGCAGTATCTACAACAGGAATGGCAACCTAAAACCGAGCGTGTAAAAACTTTATTTGCTCAGGCTGGTATCACCTTACCAACTCAGGATGACTGGCGAGCCTTGAAAGCATCTGTAAAAAAATACGGGATTTACAACCAGAATTTACAGGCAATTCCACCAACTGGCAGTATTTCTTATATCAATAATTCCACCTCGAGTATTCACCCGATTGTGGCCAAAATTGAAATTCGTAAAGAAGGCAAAGTGGGTCGTGTGTATTATCCTGCCGCATACTTATCGAATGAAAATCAGCAATATTATCAGGATGCCTACGAAATTGGGCCTGAAAAAATCATCGACACCTATGCAGCAGCAACACGCCATGTCGATCAAGGCTTATCTTTGACACTGTTCTTCCGTGATACTGCAACCACGCGTGATATTAACAAGGCACAAATTTATGCATGGAAAAAAGGCATAAAAACCATTTACTACATTCGATTACGCCAAGCAGCACTCGAAGGTACAGAGGTAGATGGTTGTGTGTCTTGTACCTTGTAATTCTGGAATATAGATTAAGAATTCAAGCCATATTCAACATTTATACAGATAATTCAAAGAGATCATAATGAGTATCCCAAGTTTAAATGATCAAACACTGATTCCCAATTTGGTCAGTGCCATTAACTGGAACCGTATTGAAGATGACAAAGATTTAGAGGTTTGGAACCGTCTGACCTCTAATTTTTGGTTGCCTGAAAAAGTGCCTTTGTCGAATGATATTCCATCTTGGTCGACATTAACGGCTCAGGAACAACAGCTGACCATTCGGGTATTTACAGGCTTAACCTTACTCGACACCGTTCAAAATACGGTGGGCGCATTAAGCTTAATTCCCGATTCAATTACACCCCATGAAGAGGCGGTGTATACCAATATCAGCTTTATGGAAGCGGTACATGCACGTTCTTATAGCTCTATTTTCTCGACTTTGTGTTCGATGTCTGAAGTAGACGATGCCTTTCGTTGGGGCTTGGAAAATGAATACTTGCAGAACAAAGCCAAAATTGTGATTGGTTATTATCGTGGTGATGATCCCCTA
>JASGGM010000134.1:0-6837 GCA_047605045.1 Acinetobacter sp.
AAACCAATATGTCGGATACGTCCTTTTTTAATTTCATCCTGTAACGCTGTTAATGTTTCTTCGAGAGGCGTTAAATCTTCAGGTTGTTGCTGGAATTGCCGTTCATATCCTAACTTACCGAAGAAATTCGTTTGGCGTTCAGGCCAATGCAACTGATAAAGGTCGATATAATCGGTTTGTAAACGTTTTAATGAGCCGTCCAGAGCCTGTGCAATGTGATTGGCATTAAAGCGAGTATTGCCTTCACGGATGTGTCCACCACCATAGCTCGGTCCTGCAATTTTGGAGGCCAAGAAAACTTGGTCACGTTGACCATGCTGTGCAAACCAATTGCCAATAATACTTTCCGTTGCCCCTTGCGTCTCTGGTTTTGGGGGAACAGGGTACATTTCGGCGGTATCCCAAAAATATAAACCTTGATCAAGTGCATAATTTAATTGTTCAAATGCTTGTTCTTGTGTATTTTGTTCACCAAAAGTCATTGTTCCTAAACAAATTTCTGGCACTTGAAAACCTGTATTACCCAATGGATTAAAGTTCATATATTGATATCCTGCATGATCTTGTCAGTATGAAAGCCAGTCTTAGCCTAATAGAAAGTATGTGAATATTTAAATCAGAAAAAAATCAATATTTGTGCAAATTATGTATAAGCAAAAAAAAGCAAATCCGAAGATTTGCTGATCTGTGATGAATTTAATCTCAAGCGTTAAGCCTCATGAGATGAGTTTTCCAAGGCGCTGTCATAAATCAAAATGGCTTTACCTTCGGTTTGAATCATGCCCTGATCTTCAAGAGATTTGAGGACTCTTCCAACCATTTCGCGTGAACAACCGACAATACGACCAATTTCCTGACGCGTAATACGAATTTGACGTCCATTGGGAAGCAGCATCGCTTCTGGTTGATTTGCTAATTCAATTAGACAACGTGCGATACGACCAGTGACATCGATAAATGCCAAATCGGTCATTTTGCGTGTGGTGTTTTTTAACCGTCTTGTAAGCTGGGCAAAAATTGCATAGCTAAGATCGGGATATTGTTGACTTAATTCCAAAAAATTCTCATAAGAAATTTCTGCAATTTCACATACTTCACGCGTACGTACCTCTGCCGTACGATGTGGTTCAGTTTCAAAAAGCCCCATTTCACCAAAGAAATCGCCTGCATTTAAGTAGGCAACCACAATCTCTCGTTCATCATCCTCACGCAAAAGAATAGAAACAGAACCTTTTAGTATGAGATATAAAGATTTTGCTTCACTACCTACTTTAACAATCGTCTCTTTTTTCGGATGACGATTAATATGCGCTCGTTTCAACAATGCTTTGACGGACTCGGGGAGTTGATTCGGAGAGAGTGCGTCGTTTGCAAAAGGAAAAAGATTTGTCGCCATGATTCCTGTTCCAAAAATAAAAAAATAAAAGACAGCGAACCCGTCTTTCAAACGTAGAAAATTCCTTCTCCAAAAAAATTGTGTTAGTGTACTAGCACACAGTAATCTATAATTTTTTTAGGTAAGTTGCAATGCGATCAACAGTTCAATGGCTTGGGAATGTAGCATTTGAGGCCAAGTCGGAAAGTGGACATACAGTCATTATGGACGGAGCACCTCAATATGGTGGTGAGAATCTAGGTTCACGTCCAATGGAACTCATTCTGATGGGATTGGGCGGGTGTGCATCGTTCGATATCGTGACTATTTTAAAAAAATCGCGCCAAGAAATAACCGATGTGCAATGCCAATTACAGGCTGAACGTGCTGATTCTATACCAGCTGTGTTTACGAAAATACATTTACATTTTGTCGTAAAAGGCAAAGCTGTGAAAGAAAAACAAGTGGCCAAAGCAATCGAGTTATCTGCCGAAAAATACTGTTCAGCAAGCAAAATGTTGATGGATGGTGGGGTGGAAATTACCCATGATTACGAAATTATTGAGGCTGAATAATAGTTAATAAGTCTTAAAAAGCAAATTAAATTTTGATTTAAATGCGATGTTTATCATTTGTTTAAATTTAATGTTGTTGTGTAAGTAAGCCATCAAAAGTAGTATTTTGATGGCTTTTTATTCGAAATATTTCAGAAATGTAAAACTTAGAATTGATAATTTACACGCATTAGGAAGTTGCGTGGCGCACCTGGCATGCTACTAGAACGCCAATATTCTCTATTTGTAAGATTGTTGATTGCAAATGTGACACCCCAATGATCATTTTTATAACCAATGGCACTATCAAAGCGGTAAAAACCATCCATGTGGGTATTTGCTGCATTACTAATATTTGAATAGTAAGAGCCCACATAGGTTATGCCTATTTCTCCATACCATTGTTCAGTGGGTAAATAGCGAACAAATAGATTCCCTGTATTTTTTGAGGTATTGGCTAAACGGTTGCCTTCACGTTCAGGGTTGGATTTGTCTTCTTTAACTTTTGCATTTGTATAGCCATAGCCACCACGAACAAATAGGTTATCCAATACACGTCCAATAAAACTAAATTCAAGACCTTTGGATTGATGTTGTCCTCCAACTGCCCAAACATCTAATTGGTCTGGATTAGGACGGTAACGAATGTTATTTTTACGGATATCGAATATAGAGAATTGCGTGTTTAAACGTTGGTTAAACCAATCACTTTTTACACCAATCTCATATTGTTCATTGTATTGTGGTTTTTTATCCATTGTTTTAACATCTGTGGTTCCACTAACTACATTGACGCCCATTTGACCACCAAATGGTGCAAAGCTTTTACTATAAGATGCATAAAAGCTATGTTCTGGAACGGGCTGCCAGACAATCCCTGCATTAGGGCTCCATGTATGATCTTTTACTTTTCGGCGATAATTGTCAGACTTTTGTACTTCTCGCTGATTGGTCGTGGTGAAATCAAAATAGTCATAGCGTAAGCCAAGTAGTAGTTTTAACTTACTACTGAGATTAATTAAGTCTTGAGCAAAGATGCCATATGTGATTCCCTGATTATAATTATTTGAGTTTAAGACTAAGTTTCCTGAACCGCGGCTACTATAGCGTTCACCAGTTAAAGGATTTACATAGCCATAAATACTGGAGTCATCGGCGTTTTTATTTGCTAATTTAGGGTGACGTTGTTCATAGGTCCAATCTGCACCAATCAACAGTTGATGTTCGAAGCCAAATGTATTGAGTTTGCCCTTAAAATCGAAAGTATTACTTGTGGTTTTATTGTCTGTTTGTTGCCAGTAGTAAACTTGGCTAATGTAGCCTTGGGGTGTTGAACAGCTGGCGCCAGCTAAAGTTAAACCATCTAGCCCACAATATGTGCCTAGGTAAAAATGATCAAAATTTTGCTTGGCTTGGCGATAACTTGCGGACCAATGAAAATCCCAATTGTCGGATAATTTATAGTTTAACTCTGTGCGGATGATTTGTAATTCATCATTCACGATGTCACCATCTTGAGCAAAACCAGTTTTGATGGATGTCCCCACAGGTAAATTATCATAAGACGGCCCACGGTCGGGAACGCGTTCTAAGTTGTCATAGGTATATTGTGTGGTCCAGCGTAACTTTTCATCATCGCTACGATAGGTGACGCTTGGTGAAAACATTTCAATTTTGTTATGAATCCCACTACGGAAGCTATCGGTTTCACCATATTCTCCAGTCAAACGTAATGCCCAGTTATCTGTAACGACTTGATTCAGGTCGACGGTTGTTCCAAGGTTATTCCATGAACCCGCATAGACACCGACGCTACTTTTGGAATCGAAATTGGCAAATTTTGTGACCATATTAATCACACCACCACCAGCACTACGACCATAAAGAACAGAAGCAGGGCCTTTCAAAATTTCTATACGTTCGACATTGGCAGTACTACGGCGAACCTGACCACTTTCACGTATACCATCACGATAGATATCCCCAGAGTCGGCACCGAAACCACGAATGGTAATTCCATCACCACGCATATCGTAATTTGTTGAAACGCCTGGTGTGCCTTGAAGCATGACACTTAAATCATTAACCCCATAAATTTTATATTTTTGCACATCAATGGTGTCGATTGTTTGAGGAATGTCCTTTTTCTCTAATCCATTTCGAGTGACATTGGCTTTGTTGTAATCAATATAACTTTTGACGGGGTCAAGATCGTTCATCGATTCAAGTTTGATTGTTGGCATCACTGCAATTAAATCGGTTGCTGACGTATTGGCAAATGTTTGATGTGCATTCAGGATCATCAAGCTGAGTAAACTGAATTTATAGATATGTGTGGACTTCATGGATATCTCTGACAATATGAATACAAAAATAATGAAAAACTAATTAAGAATGAGAATTCTATATATTTTTGTAAAAAAATCTAGCTTTTAATTCTTATTTAATATTGTTCTGTTTTTGATTTTTGAAGGCGTGGCAGTATATAGCCGAACCTAGGAATTCATTTTTGATCTTGAAATTTAAACGTAATATACCCATATTATCATTGAGTTCTATGCATGTTTTTTTAATTAAATTAATGAAAAACATCATAAAATTATAAAAAAATAATTGAAATTTCCCAATCTAATCCCATCTATAAATCAAGTTAAAATTTGTTGTGAGGAATAACAAGAATGCGATTTGAAAAATTTACCAACCGCCTTCAGCAAGCACTCTCTGATGCACAATCGCTTGCGGCAGGCAAAGACCATACCGCAATTGACCCGATTCACATCTTGTCAATTCTGCTTGAAGAACCTGCCAATTTAAGTTTATTACAACAGGCAGGTGCACGTTTACCTGAACTGAAACAGCAACTGGAACAAGCCTTAAAAGATGCACCGACCCTGTCTAGTCCGACAGGAGACATCAATCTTAATCCTGATGCGATTAAAGTGTTGAATTTGGCAGATCGTTATGCCCAGAAAGCTGGAGATGAGTTTCTCTCGACAGATTGGGTGATGCTTGGCTTGGTTGAAGCGGGTGCAACCAAAAGTATTCTGAATCGGGTAGGTGTTACGGCCGACTCACTTCGAAAAATTATTGAACAAATTCGAGGCAATGAAAAAGTCATGAGTAATAATCATGAAGATCAACGTGATTCATTGAATAAATATACGATAGATCTGACAGAACGTGCATTATCGGGAAAACTTGACCCTGTGATTGGTCGTGATGATGAAATTCGTCGTACCATTCAGGTATTGTCACGTCGTACCAAAAATAACCCTGTATTAATTGGTGAACCTGGAGTGGGTAAAACTGCGATTGTTGAGGGTCTGGCACAACGTATTGTGAATGGCGAGGTACCTGAAAGCCTAAAAGATAAACGGGTGTTGTCGCTTGATTTGGGTTCCTTGCTGGCAGGTGCAAAATATCGTGGTGAGTTTGAAGAGCGCCTCAAAGCCGTGCTGGGTGACCTTGCTAAACAAGACGGGCAAGTCATTCTATTTATAGATGAGTTACATACGCTGGTTGGTGCAGGTAAAACCGATGGTGCTATGGATGCAGGCAATATGTTGAAACCTGCATTGGCACGAGGTGAATTACGCTGTGTGGGCGCAACCACTTTAGATGAATATCGCCAATACATTGAAAAGGATGCAGCATTAGAACGTCGCTTCCAAAAAGTGTTGGTCGATGAACCGAGTGTTGAAGATACCATTGCAATTTTACGGGGCTTAAAAGAGAAATATGCCACTCATCATGGTGTGAAAATTCTCGATTCAGCGATTATTGCTGCGGCAAAGATGTCGCATCGTTATATTACAGATCGCCAATTGCCTGATAAAGCCATTGATTTAATTGATGAAGCTGCATCACGCATTAAAATGGAAATCGATTCTAAACCCGAAGCGCTAGATAAATTGGACCGTCGTTTAATTCAATTGAAAATGCAATTTGAAGCGGTGAAACAAGATGATGATGCAGGTAGTAAATCAGAAGCATCGTTGTTAGAGAAACAGATTGCTGAAGTTCAAAAAGAATATAACGACTTGGAAGAAGTGTGGAAAGCTGAAAAAACATTGGTGGAAGGTGATAAAAAAGCCCAAATCGAGTTGGATCAAGCCCGTGTTGCTTTGGAAAAAGCCAAACGTGAAGGTGATTTGGCGGAAGCAAGTCGTTTGCAATATGGCGTTATTCCAGAATTGCAAAAACGCTTAGAACAGGCTGAAGTTGCTGAGGAAATTGAGGAACCTAAACTGATCCGTACCAAAGTGACAGAGAATGAAATTGCTGAGGTAGTCAGTGCCGCTACAGGAATTCCTGTCTCGAAAATGCTACAGGGTGAACGGGAAAAATTACTGCATATGGAAGATTTCTTGCATAACCGCGTGGTTGGTCAAGATGAAGCCGTGGAGGCAGTCTCCAATGCGGTGCGTCGTTCACGTGCAGGTTTGTCTGATCCAAACCGTCCGAGCGGATCATTCCTATTCTTAGGTCCTACAGGTGTCGGTAAAACCGAGTTGACCAAGGCATTGGCGAATTTCTTGTTTGATAGTGATGATGCCATGATTCGTATCGATATGAGCGAATTTATGGAAAAACACAGCGTCAGCCGCTTAGTGGGTGCACCTCCAGGCTATGTGGGTTACGAAGAGGGTGGCGTACTTACCGAAGCCGTGCGTCGTAAACCATATAGTGTGGTGTTGTTCGATGAAGTTGAAAAAGCACATCCAGATGTCTTTAACATTTTACTGCAAGTGCTGGATGATGGGCGTTTGACTGATTCGCAGGGGCGTGTGGTTGATTTTAAAAATACGGTGATTGTGATGACGTCGAACTTAGGCTCGCAAGATGTCCGTGAGTTGGGTGATCATGCAACGGAAGATGAAATACATACAGTGGTGATGAATGCGGTGA
>JASGGM010000135.1:0-6708 GCA_047605045.1 Acinetobacter sp.
CATAATGTCAATTTAGCCAAAATCACAGGTTCAGGACGTGAAGGGCGTATCAGTGTTCAGGACATGCAAACGGCGGTGCAACAGGCGGGAGGACAGTGGCCAGATATTAAAGTACAAGTGCAACCATCATCAGGCAAAATTAAAAAATCTACCGTAGATGACAGTAAAGTTCTTGCTACACCCGTTGCGCGGCGTTTAGCTAAACAATGGGGTATTAATTTACATGATTGTCGTGTATCTGGTTCACGTGGACGAGTGGCAAAAGAAGACGTTGAAGCGGTGTACCATCGACAGAATTTAGATCAACAACATCAGCACCAAAATACGGTCATTGCTGTACCACAACAGCCATGCGTATTGCACTCAACTGCAAAAAGTCCAGCGTCAACGGTCATTCCAGTTGCAATGAATGCCATGCGTAAAGCCATTGCCTCCCGTTTGCAAGCTGCAAAACGCAATGCCCCACATTTCCGTTTAACGGTAGATGTGAATGTTGAAGCCATACAATCTTTACGTAAACAGATTAATGAAAGCGTGCCAGAAGTTAAAGTCTCGGTGAATGATGTGTTAATTAAAGCTGCTGCTGCAGCTTTGCTGAAAGTGCCACAAGTGAATGTGCAATATGACGAAGCGTCGCAATCTATTTTGCAATTTTCACAAGCGGACATTGCTGTAGCAGTTGCCATTCCCAATGGACTTATTACGCCTATTGTAAAAGGAGCAAATCTAAAATCGTTGTCAGAAATTTCGACAGAAATGCGTGATTTAGCTACACGAGCCAAAACAGGGAAATTAAAACCTGATGAGTTTCAGGGTGGGAGCTTTAGCATTTCCAATCTTGGCATGTTAGGTATTAAACAATTTGATGCCATTATTAATCCACCACAAGGTGCAATTTTGGCATTGGGCGCATCAGAACAGCGTGCAGTCGTTGAAAATAACCAGTTAGTAATTCGTCAGTTGGTGACAGCGACACTATCGTGTGATCATCGGGTAATTGATGGTGCATTGGGTGCAAGATTTTTGGCAAGCTTTAAACAGTTTGTTGAAAATCCATCGTTGATTTTATTGTAGGAGTACCACATGACAGCGTTACAGTTTGATGTTGTAGTGATTGGTGCTGGTCCAGGTGGTTATGTGGCAGCCATTCGTGCTGCCCAACTTGGGCTGAAAACTGCAATTGTTGAAGAACAACATTTGGGAGGAATCTGCTTAAACTGGGGGTGTATTCCTACCAAGGCACTGCTGGCAGGTGCTGATTTGGCACAGCAATTTAAACATGCTGATCAATTTGGTTTTCGAGTGTCTGCCTTGCAGTTTGATATTCAACAACTGGTCAAACACAGTCGTCAGGTTTCAGCACAACTGGTGCAAGGTATTGAACATTTGCTCAAGAAGAATCAGGTGACGGTGCTGTATGGCCAAGCACAGTTTATTGCCAAGGAAACACTTGAAGTGACCTTTGTTGATACCAAAAAACAGATTTTAACCGCACCCCATATCATTGTGGCCACTGGTGCACAGCCTCGACATCTACCTCAATTGCCTGTCGATGGTGAATATGTTTGGAGTTATAAGCAAGCATTGATTACTCAGCAATTACCAAACCGATTATTGGTGGTGGGTTCGGGAGCTATTGGTAGCGAATTTGCCAGTTTGTATCAGGATTTAGGCGTGCAAGTGACGTTAATTGACATTGCCCAACACATTTTACCAACGGAAGATGTTGATATTGCGAACTATGTACAAAAGCAGTTTGAACAACGTGGTATGACTGTTTTAACAGAATCGGCAATTGAAGGAATTCGGATTGAGAAAGATGAAGTGTATTGCACTATAAAAACACCAAAGGGTATTCAAATAATTATTTTTGATCGAGTTTTATCCGCAATAGGTGTTCACCCCAATACTGGAAATTTAGGACTAGAGAATTTAGGTGTCAGATTGACCGAGCAAGGTTTTATCGAGACCGACGCATTTTGTAAAAGCAATGTGGTTGGCGTTTATGCGATTGGTGACGTTGCAGGTGCGCCGTGTCTGGCACATAAGGCCAGTCATGAAGCCATATTATGCATTGAAAAAATTGCAGGAATCCAAGAAGTACATGCATTAAATAGACAGCAAGTTCCAGCTTGTATTTTTACCCATCCACAAGTTGCGAGTATTGGTTTGACCGAGGCTCAGGCCAAAGCGCAGCAATTGCCCCTTCAGGTTGGTAAGTTTCCTTATTCCGCCAATGGTAAGGCCTTGGCATTAGGCGATGCAACAGGGTTTGTTAAAACCATTTTTCATGCTGAAACTGGAGAGTTACTGGGAGCGCACATGGTTGGACATGAAGTGACGGAGCAGATACAAGGTTTTGCGATTGCACAATATTTAGAAGCAACCAATGACAGTCTGGCTCAGGTGATTTTGCCACACCCGACACTTTCAGAAGCAATGTATGAGTCAATTTTAGCGTCATTGCAAAGAGCAGTGCATATTTAATGGATGTTCATGGAATAGACATGGAGAGTGAAAACTCCAAGAGGATCAAACAATAAAGTGGCATTGGTCACAGATGGTGCACGTGGTATAGGGTAAGGAATTGCACTCGGACGTGCTGAAACACCCGATGATGTGGCTGCGTTAGTTGCTTTTTTGGCAAGTGAAGATTCGGATTACATTACAGGGCAGTCGATTCTGACTGATGGTGGTATGGTTTATCGCTAAAAATGTAGAGGAAGAAGAAATGAAAGCAGCACGTTTTTATGATCGAGGGGATATCCGAGTTGAAGATATTCCTGAACCTGTAGTTGAAGCTGGAACAGTCGGAATTAAGGTGGCATGGTGCGGTATTTGTGGTACGGATCTGCATGAATTTATGGAAGGGCCTATATTCATTCCACCTTGTGGGCACCCTCATCCTATTTCCGGTGAGTCTGCACCTGTCACGATGGGGCATGAATTTTCAGGTGTTGTTTATGCAGTGGGTGAGGGCGTTCATGATATTCAAGTGGGACAGCATGTTGTGGTTGAACCCTATATTGTTGCTGATGATGTGCCAACAGGACCGGGTGACAATTATCATTTGTCCAAAAATATGAACTTTATTGGTTTAGGTGGTCGTGGCGGTGGATTGTCAGAAAAAATTGCTGTAAAACGTCGTTGGGTACATCCAATTTCTGACAAAATTCCGTTAGATCAAGCAGCCTTGATTGAACCATTGTCCGTTGGGCATCATGCTTTTGTACGTAGTGGTGCACAGGCTGGTGATATTGCTTTGGTGGGTGGCGCAGGCCCGATAGGTTTATTGTTGTCTGCTATTTTAAAAGCAAAGGGCTTGACGGTAATCATTACCGAATTGAGTGCAAAACGTAAGGAAAAAGCCAAAGAGTCGGGTGTTGCCGATTACATTTTGGATCCATCACAAGTCGATGTCGTTACAGAAGTTATGAACATTACTCAGGGTCAAGGTGTCGATGTGGCTTTTGAATGTAGTAGTGTGAATAAAGTATTAGACACTTTAGTGGCTGCCGCTAAACCAACGGGTGTTGTGGTCATTATTTCAATATGGAGTCATCCAGCAAATATTAATGTGCATAGTGTCGTAATGAAGGAACTTGACGTTCGTGGCACGATTGCTTATGTCAATGATCATCAGGAAACCATTAAACTGGTTGAAGCGGGTAAAATTAATTTAGAACCTTTTATTACGCAGCGTATTCAACTTGATGATTTGGTATCGCAAGGTTTTGAAACATTGATTCATAATAATGAATCGGCAGTGAAAATTATTGTGCATCCCTAATGCATTTAAAATGCATTAAATCAATGCCTCATATGCATGAATATGAGGCATTTTTCAGAAGATCATTAATTCAAAGTTGGCATTGAAAATTGTTTACCTTCTCGAACGTTGGCAGATGGCCAGCGTTGGGTAATTGTTTTGCGATGTGTATAGAAACGCGCACCATCTGGACCATATGCATATAAATCACCAAATAATGAACGTTTCCAGCCACCGAAACTATGGTAAGCAACAGGTACGGGCAGAGGTACATTAATACCGACCATGCCTACTTTAATATGATCTGAGAAATATCGTGCAGCTTCACCATCGCGTGTATAAATACATGTGCCATTACCATATTCATGATCATCAATGAGTTGCATTGCCTCTTGCATACTACTCACGCGAACAATTTGTAATACAGGGCCAAAAATTTCTTGCTGATAGCTCGTCATATCAGGGGTGACTTGATCAATCAATGTTGCACCAACAAAGAATCCATTTTGATAACCTTCAGGTGCAGCTTGACGACCATCAACAACAACTTTAGCCCCTTGTTGTTCGGCACTGTTGATATGTGCCAGCACTTTTGCTTTGTGCTCTGCCGTAATTACTGGACCAAAATCGTTTGATTTATCTGAGAAATGTCCAAATTTCAGTTTAGCAATTTCGGTTTTAAATTTTTCAATTACAATATCAGCGATTTCATCACCTACGGCAACAGCAACCGAGAGTGCCATACAGCGTTCACCTGATGAACCAAATGCAGCGCCTAATAAAGAGTTTACGACATTATCGACATCCGCATCAGGCATAATAATGGCATGATTTTTAGCACCGCCTAACGCTTGGCACCGTTTACCTGCCGCAGTGGCCGTTTGATAAATATATTCCGCGACGGGTGTAGAACCAACAAAACTCACAGCTTGAATCCGACGGTCTTGCAACAATGTATCAACTGCTTCTTTATCACCATTTACCAAATTAAACACGCCATCTGGTAATCCTGCTTCTTTCAGTAATTGAGCAATATAAAGTGTAGAAGATGGGTCTCGTTCGGAAGGTTTTAAAATAAAACAATTGCCACACACAATGGCCATTGGGAACATCCACAGTGGCACCATCACGGGAAAGTTAAAGGGTGTAATGCCTGCAACGACGCCTAATGGTTGTAGTTCACTCCATGAATCAATATTCGGTCCTACATTTTTAGAAAATTCACCTTTTAAAAATTCAGGCGCACCACAAGCATATTCAACATTTTCAATACCACGTTGCAATTCACCTGCAGCATCATGCACAATTTTTCCATGTTCTGCGCCAATAAGTTCGCAAATTTTATCGGCATGTTGTTCCAGGAGTTCTTTGAACTTAAACATAACGCGGGCACGTTTAATCACTGGTGTATTACGCCATTCAGGAAAAGCCTGTTCTGCGGCGGCAATGGCTTCTTCGACAGTGGCTTTACTGGCAATGGCAACATGTTTTGTAATGTCACCTGTTGCAGGATTGTAGACTGCTTGAGTCCGTGCTGCATCAGTCACAAGTTGACCGTTAATGAAATGTCCAATGATATCCATATAAATTACCTCGATAAAAATTAAATATTAAGTCCAAAGTTGTTGATATAAGTGCACCATTTCTGCAATGGTTGGAACACGGGGATTATTATTTGGCGAACCTGAGGCTAACGCTTGTTGTGCCATGGTTTCAACCACGGCATCAAATTCAGCTTTATCTGCACCAAATTCAGCCAATGTTGGAACTTGTAAAGACTGATTAATGTCCTTTAACGCTGCAATGAGTTTATCATTGGCAATATCTGTTGGATCATCCAAAGTGGCAACACCAATTGCTCGGGCACAATCTGCATATTTTTCTGCTGCAGCAGGAATAGAATATTCGGTGATCATTGGCAATAACATGGCATTTGAAAGGCCATGCGGCACATGAAAAAATGCACCAATTGGACGGCTCATACCATGAACCAGAGCCACCGAAGCATTGTTAAATGCGATACCTGCGAGCGTTGCACCGAGCATCATTGCTTCTCGCGCTGTTTTATCATCGGGATGAAAGTAAACTTTTTTCAAATTTGGGCCAATGAGTCGCATTGCTGCCAGTGCTTGAGAATCGCTATATAAATTGGCTTTTTTACTCACATAGGCTTCCATCGCATGCGTTAAAGCATCGATTCCTGTATCTGCAGTCGTACGTGCAGGTAAACTCAAGGTTAATTCATAATCAATAATTGCAGCAACGGGCATAAAACCGATACCGACACAGAGCATTTTTTCATTACTTTCATCATCCGTGATAATTGTAAAACGTGTTGCTTCAGAACCAGTACCTGCCGTGGTTGGAACTGCAATAATAGGTAAACCTTGCTCCGTAACTTGGCGGGGAAATTTATAGTCACGAATTTGACCACCATGTTTACCCAGAATACTCATTGCTTTGGCACTATCAATTGGACTACCACCGCCAACAGCAATAATTGAATCATATTGATGCTGACGGATATGTTCTACACCTGCTTGAATAGACCCAGATGTTGGTTCTGGAATGGTGTCATCAAAATAATCGGAATGAATTCCAGCTGTTAATAAAATATCCTGAATATCTGAAATATAGCCCAGTTTTACCATGATTTTATCGGTAATAATCAAAGGTTTCGTACAGCCCAGACTTTTTAATATCTCTGGTATATGTTCTCTGGAATGTGCTCCAACCTGTATGATCCTAGGTAATAAAATATTATGTGACATACAAACTCCATTTTGTTTTAGACCCAAATTTCATATGAAATTTGGGTTTTAAGTAACGATACATTCTGTATCACTTTGTTTTCATGTAAAAAATTCAGCTCAGCATTTAAACCCAACCAGTCAGGTAATAAACACCAATCACAACAAAAGCAGAGATAATCTTGAATA
>JASGGM010000136.1:0-6592 GCA_047605045.1 Acinetobacter sp.
GTTTATGATGACCACACAATTGTCGACTCAACGCTGGTGATGAAACGTCAAGCAGCTGGGGACTTGGTGTTGTTGGGTCGGGACTTGCAATTGCAGTCGCTCATTGTAAATGGTCAAACTTTGCCAGATCGTGACTTTCGTATTGATGATGAACAATTAACGATTACCAATGCACCAGACGATGCTGTTATTCAAACTAAAGTGGTGATCCATCCTGAAAACAACACCATGCTTGAAGGTTTGTATAAGGCTGGTGACTTGTTTGTGACTCAAAATGAACCAGAAGGTTTCCGTAAAATTACGTTTTATCCAGACCGTCCAGATGTACTGTCTGTATTTACCACACGGGTAGAGGCCGATAAAAAATACCCTGTACTTTTAGCCAATGGTAATTTGCTGGAAACAGGTGAAGTTGGAGATAACCGCCATTATGCAATCTGGCAAGATCCAACCAAAAAGCCAAGCTATTTATTTGCCTGTGTGATTGGGGATTTAGCTGTTCTAAAAGACCGCTACACCACATCGGAAGGGCGTGACGTTGCGCTTGAAATTTATGCCATTGAAAAAGATATTCCAAAATGTCACATTGCGATGGAAGCCCTAAAACACTCCATGCGTTGGGATGAAGAACATTATGGTCGACCATATGATCTTGATAACTATATGATTGTGGCTGTGAGCCAATTTAATATGGGGGCCATGGAGAATAAGGGTTTAAATATTTTTAATACCTCTTGTGTATTGGCCGATGAAGAATACACGACAGATGCCGCCATCATGCGCGTGCAATCGGTAATTGCACATGAATATTTCCATAACTGGACAGGCAACCGAATTACCTGCCGTGATTGGTTTCAACTGTGCTTAAAAGAAGGCTTGACCGTTTTTCGTGATCAATCCTTTTCAGAAGATTTACAATCGGCTGCGGTACAACGCATTGACGATGTCGCAACATTGAAAGCACATCAATTTCCAGAAGATGCAGGTCCATTATCGCATCCGCCACGTCCCGACCATTTTGTGGAAATCAATAACTTTTATACCGCTACAGTTTATGAAAAGGGCGCTGAAATTAACCGTATGATGGCAACATTGTTGGGCAAAGAAAAGTACCGTTTGGGAACAGATGAATACTTCCGCCATCATGATGGTCAAGCTGTTACGGTAGAAGATTGGGTGACTGCACTTTCGGTCGGTTCAGGTGAAGACCTATCGGCATTTTTAACATGGTATAACCAGCCTGGTACGCCAAAATTGGTGGCCAAAGGGGAATACGATGCCGCTGCACAAACCTACAATTTAACCTTTACGCAAAGTTTAAAAGCACACCCTAAATATCCGAATCTTAAGGTTGTGCCGATTCCTGTTGCCTTGGCTTTATTCAATGCAGAAACAGGTGAACAATATACATTGCATAGTCCCGATTTAGCAGTCAATGATGTGAAAGATGGCGTGTATTTGTTCAATCAACAACAGGCAAGTATTCAATTTACCAATATCGATAACGCACCAGTGGTTTCACTATTGCGTAACTTCTCTGCACCTGTGAATTTAGAGTTTGATTATTCTAACGATGAATTGGCATTTTTAATCCAGCATGAAACCAATGGTTTTAACCAATGGCAAGCCACACAAACCTTACTGGAACGTATTCTATTGCAGGACCAGAAGGCAGAAACCTATGTTAGTGCGATACAACAAACATTGCCTGAGCTGGTGCAAAAAGATCCTTTATTAGCATCACGGTTACTTGATGTTCCTACAGAAAGTTATCTCGGTACGCGGATTGATCAAGATTATCATCCTGCCATTATTCAAGAAAAACGCAATGCACTGTTGAATGCACTTGCTCAATCATTGGGGGATTTCTGGAAAGAAACGTATATTTCTTTGAACCCTGAATTGCAACAAGATTTCTCACAAGCCATGGGTGAACGGGCTTTAAAAAATATCATGCTGGCTATGCTTGCCCGTCAAGGCGATGCAACAGTCTTTGAATTGGCAGATACACAATATCGTGAAACTCGAAATATGTCTGAGCGCCTTGGTGCTTTAAAAGTGTTGGTTTGGAATGATGCACCACAAGCACAAAATGCTTTGGCTGATTTCTATAACCGTTTTAAAGATGAAGCGTTATCGCTTGATCAATGGTTTATGTTGCAAGCTGCACATCCAAAAGCTACAGCTGAAACCATTCATGCATTAACGCAACATCCCGATTATGATTTGGGTACACCAAATCGTATTCGTGCTGTAAGTGGTGGTTTGAATAGTAATCCAGTCAATGCATGGTCATTTGGGGTACAACATTTCATTGAATTAGCAAAATACCTCGATGAAAAAAATCCAATTGTCGGTTCCCGTTTGTTGCAAGTGCTGTCTCGCTGGTACACATTGGCAGAGCCACAACGAAGTGAGGTATTTAAGACTTTACAAGCGTTGAAACCACAAGTGAAATCGAAAAATGTATCGGAAACATTGAATAGTATGCTAAGCATATAATCGTTGGTAGGGTGCTATTTTTCGTAATTTGATAGAAAAATAGCACGCTTTTATTTCATTGTTTATTAATCAAAATATTTATGCATGGCCTTACTGCATATTTTGCGGTGTCACAATAAGTTTGGAAATATCAAAACCTTGTTGTTTTGCTGTTTCCAGATAAGATTGATAAGTCTTGCTGTCTAAAGTGGGGCTACGGGAAAGAATCCATAAATAACGCTTTGATGGCCCACCAACAAGGGCAACCTTATATTCAGGATCTAGGCGTAAAATCCAATAGTCACCTCGGGTAAACGGAATCCAGCGTAAACCATGGGGTAAAAAGCTGACTTTTAATTGACTATTATTGCGATTTTGAATAAAAGCAATGCCATTGGCATGATCGATCTGACCCTCTTTATTTTTACAACTATTGATGACATTAAGTGTGTTGTCGGGATTTAGACTGTATTGCGCAGTGACATTGGACTGACATTTACGCTGAAAATACATGGGTAAACGTGCTATTTCATACCATTTACCACTATATTTATGAATATCAACCTTCGACACAGCTTTAACCGTTGTTTCAGCGTTTGCCTGTACCGTTTTTATTGTGCAAATCATGGTGGCAAGAGCTAGGAAAATATAGATTTTTTTATTCATGGTCGTTCATTTGAATGATAATTAATGATTAAACTGTAGAAGATAATAGATATATCTAAAAGTAAAGATTTGTCAAATTTCATAAAAAACACTAACAATTAAAGAAATAAAATAATGTAAATGGACTAAATTTAAAGATATTATTTTTGTATTATTGAAACTAGATGATTTTTTGATTAAACATCATTGAACAGATAGATATGAAATAATGTTGAGACAATAAATGATTGATAAACACTTAAAACGCACTAAATTTGTATCGAAAGTGAATTGGACCACTGAGCAAGACAGTTTTTTAATTGAAAATAGCCAGCAAAGCTTAGAATTTCTAATTCAAGAACTACGGTTGGATCCAGAAGAAATTCAAGAAAGACGCAAGGTTTTGGGTTTAATTCGTCGAGATCGACAATTTCGTAAAACTTATCAGGTTTGAGTTTTTATAGGTATAAATAACAGGGCACCTTTAAAACTATCACAAATCATCAGAAATAGTTTGATTAAACAAGAGTGGAAAAATTAATATAGTTACCTAATATTTTATTTTGAACTGATATATGAAACCGATTGTTTATGCCTATGTAATTTTAGCTTTTGCCATTATTTCTGAAGTGCTAGGCACACTGTTTTTAGTAAAATCAGAAGGTTTTACGAAATTGGTACCTTCGATATTGGTTGTGTTATTTTACGCATTTTCATTTTATGCCTTGTCCCAAATTACCAAAACCATGAATATTGGTGTTGTTTATGCCATTTGGAGTGGTGTAGGTATCGTGTTCACGGTCATTGTTGGATATTATGTTTTTAAGCAGTCGCTTGATTTTCCTGCACTCTTGGGTATTGCATTCATTGTTGCGGGCGTATTGGTTATGAATTTATTTTCTAAAACGCTGAGTCATTGATTTTTCTCTGTTTTAAAATAGATTGAAATCAAATTTAATGAGGCTCTATTAATCTGAATGTTGTTTAATCCATTGTAAAATTGTTGGCCAAACTTCTTTACTCGCATTTTGACTAAGTATGATTCTACTATGTGTGTAATCTTCCAGATTATGATACTTTAAACCAAACTCTTGAAATTTATTATTTTTATTTTTAAATGCTTTTAAAAACTTATAGCATCCCTCTACAGGTGCAATAAACTTGTCTCCACTGCCACAGATCGTATAAATGGGTATGTCGAGCTCAGGCATTGACTGTCGATAGTCAAGAGGATAGTAATGGCTGAAGAAGTTTTTATAGATATTCCAGTCAAACCATTGTCGCATTATGTCATATTTCTCATCTATCACACCTAGTTTAAAATGCTTTGCTGGAATATATCCTAATACTTTTGCCGAGTATTTCGCCAGAATTAGCTTGAACAGACTTAATCTATCTGATGCAGCACCGAATACCTGACAGGCAACAAATGTAATACTGCTAATTTTTTCTGTATACATTGGGTAATTAATTAATAGCATAGTTAAACATATTCCCCCTCCACTATGGGTGATACAATGAAAGTCGTCAATTTTCATGTTGTTAGACAAATAATCGAATGCTGCTTTAAAATCATGGAGTGCGACAGTCTCAAAATTATAAGGCTTATTGACTTTAATGCTTTTACCATGTCCACGCCATTCAAGAATAAAACAGCAGTACCCCTGATGTGCTAAGTATTTAGCAATGCCTAAGCAAACTCTCATATCTGAAAAAGTCCCATGAGATAAAAAAATAGATTTTTTCAAGGAAATATTCTCAGGTTCTTTATACAGTTGCCACATTGATACTATACAGCCATCTTTTGTATCTATTAAATGTACAGTTTGTTTGATCGACATAAAGCATTATACTTGTAGTGATTTTAATCTAGGTTGACTTAATAATGATTGAATTAATGGTATATAAAATTCACCATCATTTATGGGTTTAATGAGTTTATTTTCAAACTTAATCCAATCAATTGCATGTAGAGCATCCCAAATTAATTTGTATTCTTCAATTATATTGCTTTTGAAAATTATACTATATTTTTCAGTATCAATTTTCATTTCTTGCAAGGCTTGAAACATCCATATTAATTTCACATCTTCCAGTTCATGAATAAACATCCGTTCAATAGGAAGTTTATTTTCTGATATAGCATTATAATATTCATTCAGATTTCTATGATTCATTGCAGAGATTGATTTGAAACTTGAGTCATTAGGTTGCATCCGCATATTTACAGCTGCATAACCAAGACCACTCATCGTGGTTAGTTTGTTTTGATTGTTAATGTCCAACCAGTCTCTTAGATTATCCTCATAAAGGTATTTTTCTGAAATTAACTCATTCTTATCAGGTTTTTCCCAATCATATACAGTAATTTGTTTATAGCCTTCACTTTTTAAAAATTGCTTTGCAATGTTGTACATCTCAATCTTTTTATTGATAGAAGGTACATGATTTTTTTGCTTAGTTGCAAAATCAGATCTACCTGCAATATTGAGTTCATAATGTGTAATATGCTTGATTCCTGACTCAACAATACTTTTTAAGTCATTTAACATATTTTCAGTGGTTTGATTTGGCCAACCGTAAATCAAATCTACATTACAAGATAAAGAATATTTTTGAAAAAATTCTATTGCACTAAAAACTTGCTTTTTAGTTTGTTTTCGTCCACTAGTTGCTATCAACTCGTTATTAACTTGCTGTACTCCCATGCTAACTCGATTAAATCCGACTTCCTTGATTGCTTTTATTTTTTCTTCGTTAAAAAGCTGAGGTATACCTTCAATTGTCATTTCGATAGGTGATAGAGATTTTAAATTTGGAAATAAAGAAAATACTATTTCCATTAGTCTTAAATAATCATTAGCCTGCAATAAATTAGGTGTACCACCTCCAACATACAAACTTTCAAGTTTAGCATTAGAATAGAAATCTTTATATAATTTTGCTTCTTTACTTAAAAAGTCTAAATAATAATCCATTTCTTTTTGCCTTTATAGTCTTGAGTAGGAAAAAGACAAAAACCACAGTGAGGTGGCTCAGTAGGAATACAATAAGGAATTCCTAAATACAAATTAACTGATTTATATTTAGCATCTGTATTCATTAATAGGTCATTATGGTTATTTTCAAAATTGGTTTTCCACAATGTTGGTGAAGGATGTGCATGTAGAACTTTATTAGATAAGTGTCTAGTTCTATTTTTCTGAATAAAATTTATAATTTCTTGAGTATCCATACTCTACTATCTTCGAATAAAATCCTATTTAAATTTAATATAAAAAATGTCATATTAATAATACTTTTTTTATATTATTTCTCTTGATGAGGTTCTATTTTTTAAAGTTACATTAGTACTTTAAGTGTAAAGTATAATGTAATGCTGATTTAATTTATTAAAATAATATATTAAACAACCCGAATCGCGGATAAGAATTGACTTGAAAAAGAAGAGAACTAGAGCCATCAG
>JASGGM010000137.1:0-6580 GCA_047605045.1 Acinetobacter sp.
TCGTGTTTTGGGTGCAATCACGTTGTTATGTTTTATGTGGGGATATTTATGGGTTCCCATGAAAATTAGTTTACAGACGTTTCCACCATTTTTATTTACATCATTGCGGTTGCTGTTTGGTGCAATATGTTTGTTTATTTTGCAAATTTTTCTTAAAAAACCTATTTTTCCGCATCGGCAAGATTGGCCCAAGATCTTTTGCGTCAGTGCGTTGATGTGTATCGGTTATTATGGTCTCTCTACATTCGGTATGCAGTATGTCGGGTCGGGATTATCTGCAATTCTAGTGTATACCATGCCAATTATCATTAGTGTATTGGCACACTATTTCTTGAGTGAACGACTGAATCGGCAGAAAATTCTAGGTTTAATTTTAGGGTCGATCGGTATTATTGCCATACTTTGGCAACAATTACGCCACTTCCAATTTAATCTGATGTTGTTTGGCGAGTTGATTATTATTGGTGCTGGTTTTTTCTGGGCTTGTGCAACCGTATATATGAAAAAAGCTTTTGTCGGTTATGACAAGCTGAAATTGACTATGTGGCAATTGCTCATTGGTGGCATGATGGTGTTGGTTTTTGCAATCTGTACCGAAGATCTCAGCCATATTGCATGGCAGAATCCAATGACAATTCTTTATATGACGTACAGTTCGGTACTCGGAACAGCATGTGCTTTCTATTTGTGGAACTGGATTGTGAGTCAGATTGACGCTTCAATTGCCTCCATTTCAATTATGAGTGTACCGTTATTGGGCATGTTTTTTGGGCATATTCAGCTTCATGAACCGATTACGGTCAATGTGGTGGTAGGAGCAATCTTGATCTGTTTGGGTATTGTCAGTTGTTCCATGAAAATGAAAACGGCACAATCCCATTAGGAACTCAATAAAAAAATCTCCGATAAATCGGAGATTTTTTATGACATGTTCGGATATGAGAAGCGGCTAAAGCTTCGCAAGACTAGCCGAAACATTACATGTTCGGGTAGTTAGGCCCACCACCACCTTCAGGCGCAATCCATGTAATATTTTGTGATGGGTCTTTAATATCACAGGTTTTACAATGAACACAGTTCGCCGAGTTAACTTGGAACCGCTTCGCACCATCATTGTCTTCTACAATCTCATAGACACCAGCAGGGCAGTAACGCTGTGCAGGCTCATCCCACTTCGGTAAATTGACTTGTACAGGAATATCAGGATTGGTCAGTTTTAAATGCGACGGTTGGTTTTCTTCATGCACAGTATTAGAAATAAACACCGAAGACAAACGGTCAAAGGTCAACTTGCCATCGGCTTTAGGATAATTCGGTTTAAATGTCGCAGACTCTACATTTTGTAATGCGGCAAAATCCTGTTTAAGATCATGCAACGTAAAAGGCACTTTAAAAATATTCTGGTCGATAAAGTTAAATGCACCCCCCACCCATTGACCAAATTTGTGCATGGCTGGCCCAAAATTACGCGCATTGTAAAGCTCTTCTTTCAACCAACTGTTATTAAATTTTTCAGTGTAGCTGGTGAGTTCTTTAACAAAATAGTCTTCACCCTCTGTAACACGGGCAATCGCTAAATCACCACCCTGTTCAACCCCAGATGCAATCGCTTCAAATACCGCTTCACCACACAACATGCCTGATTTCATGGCAGTGTGTGAGCCTTTGATCTTTGCAAAGTTTAAGAAACCTGCATCATCCCCAATCAAACAGCCCCCAGCAAATGTCAGTTTTGGAAGGGCATTAAAACCACCCTTAACAACAGCACGTGCACCATAAGAAATACGTTTGCCACCGTCCAGATATTGCTTAATTAAAGGATGGGTTTTCCAGCGCTGCATTTCCATGAAAGGGAACATATGCGGATTTTCATACGATAAATCGATAATCATGCCCAAGGTTACTTGATTGTTCTCGGCATGATACAACCACCAACCACCCGAAGAACCCGTTTCAGATAACGGCCAGCCTGCGCCGTGCATGACCAAGCCTTCTTTGTGCTGAGCTGGGTCAATCTCCCACAATTCTTTAATCCCAATACCGTAATGTTGTGGATCGGCATCTTGATCAAGATTAAATTTTGAAATCAGGCGCTTGCCTAAATGCCCACGACAACCTTCAGCAAATAATGTGTATTTGGCATGCAATTCATAACCCGGTGCGAAATTGGCAGTCGGTTCACCATCTTTACCAATTCCCATATCCCCCGTTTGAATCCCTTTTACCGTGCCATCGTCATGATAAAGAATATCGGATGCCGCAAAACCTGGGAAAATAGAAACTTCGAGCTCTTCCGCTTTTTGTCCTAACCAGCGCACCACATTGCCAAGAGAAACCACGTAATTGCCTTCATTGTGCATGGTTTTAGGCACAACCCAATGCGGCATTTCTTGAGATTTATCTTCAGAGAGCAAGAAAAAGGTTTTATCTTCAGTGACAGGAACATTTAAAGGTGCACCTTGTTCTTTCCAGTCAGGGAACAATTCATTTAATGCACGTGGCTCTAACACAGCACCCGATAAAATATGCGCACCGACTTCGGAGCCTTTTTCGACTACACATACGGACAAATCATTTAGATTATTTTCAATGGCAAGTTGACGTATGCGTATTGCTGCGGACAAACCCGCAGGGCCTGCGCCAACAATAACGACATCAAATTCCATAGATTCTCGTTCGATGT
Source organism: Acinetobacter sp. (assembly GCA_047605045.1). Classification (GTDB taxonomy): domain Bacteria; phylum Pseudomonadota; class Gammaproteobacteria; order Pseudomonadales; family Moraxellaceae; genus Acinetobacter. Next base: position 2,684 of record JASGGM010000137.1, read on the forward strand.
GCTCCATGTAGGACTCCTCAATATTTAGGGTGGCTACCAACATCAGGTATGTGGTGCTGCCATGAGTTGAACCGCAACAGCGGCGCATGGTTGTTTGTCAGAGGTCTCATTCTTCGGGTACTATAAAATGTAACCGATTTCTGCTCATTGGCTGAATGGGGTGTATTTTCTGTCAAATGAGGCATAAAAGCGATGGTTAATCAAAAGAATTTTCCCGATATGCGTAAAAAAACATCAGATTGTCATGATAAAAATTTTACACATATCACTCAATATATAAAAGATGCACAGACCAGTCATAAAAAAGACCTGAATCAGGCACAGTCGGATACACATCTGCCTCCAGTGACTCGCCCAATTCCGCCAGTACATCTATGGCATCCACAACAGTGTGGCAAGATGGATTTAATCATTAAAGCCAATGGTGAATGGTGGCATGAGGGCAGTAAAATTCAGCGTCAAAGCCTGATTGATTTATTTTCTAGTGTGTTGTGGAAAGAACAGGAGCAGTTTTATTTAAAAACCCCTGTGGAACAAATTGAAATTACCGTTGAAGATGAACCATTATTGGTGAATCAGGTCAATCAAATTGAGCAAAATGGATTGACTTATATACAGCTGATGACCACAACGCAGGATGTGGTGGTGGTTGATGAGCAACATCCTATTTTTATGAAAACGATACATCATCCACATGGACAAACTGAACAACGCCCTTACGTTCATGTTCGTTATGGTTTGAATGCATTGATTCAACGCAGTTGTTTCTATCATTTGGTGGAATTAGGGGAGCTGTTGCAAAATGAACAGGGCCAAACCATTTTACAGTTACAAAGTGGTGAATTTCGCTTGCATTTCAACAGCTGAGGTTTAATCTTTAGAGACCTCTTCGATTACACTTGAATTGACGCCAGACATGCCAGCAACACAACTTTCCTCTACGATCCCGCTTGCTCAAAAAGCCAATGCACAAGCACCGATTGGTATTTTTGATTCAGGTATTGGTGGCTTTTCGGTGGCACAAGAAATTGCCAAGCATCTTCCAAACGAAAAATTTATTTATTTTGCCGATACGGCGCATGTTCCTTATGGTCCACGTTCAGGCGATGACATTCGTAAATTGACGGCTCAAGCCATTGAATGGTTGTATCAACAGGGCTGTAAGGCTGTTGTTGTGGCATGTAATACCGCTTCGGCCTTTAGTCTGGATTATCTACGTGAATATTATGGCGAAGCTTTCCCCATTATTGGTTTGGTTCCTGCGCTGAAACCTGCAGTTCTAAATAGTCACTCTAAAGTCGTGGCGGTACTGGCAACGCCAGCGACCTTTCGTGGTCAACTCATTAAAGATGTGATTCATCATTTTGCCGAACCTGCGGGGGTGCGTGTGTTGCCCATCACTTGTTTGGAACTGGTGCCATTAATCGAGGCTGGAGAACAAATGAGTTCTGCCTGTTTAACCTTATTAAAACAAGTGCTTGATCCAGCAGCACAGCAAGGCGCGGATTATTTGGTGCTGGGGTGTACGCATTATCCATTTTTAAAAGCACCGATAGAACATTTGTTTGGTACACAATTTTCTTTAATTGATTCTGGAAAAGCGGTGGCTCGGCAGACGTCTCGTATTCTAATGAAATACGAACGATTGAATGATCAGCACAGTTCTCAGGATGCTGTTCGTATTGCATGCTTTGCCAGTGGGGGCAATGCCGATCAGTTGCGTATTATTTTGCAACGGATGATGCCTGAACAAGCCAACTGGGAAATTCATAATATATCTATATAATTTTCATATAGATAGATGATAAAGCACTTGCTTTAAGTTTCTTTCATTGCATGAACACGGTAGATTAGACAAAGAATAGCGAAATGATGAAATAGGTTTGCTGTGAATAAACCCAAAGTTACGGTCATTGTGGCCAATCTAGGGACGCCTGATGAGGCAACTATCCCTGCGGTACGTCGTTTTTTAAAAGAATTTTTATCCGATCGGCGCGTGATTGAGATTCCGCCAATTTTGTGGCAAATCATTCTGAATGCGTTTGTATTGCCATTTCGCCCAAAACGGGTGGCACATGCGTACCAAATGGTATGGCGTACGGATTCACCGATGCGTGAAATTATGTTGAAGCAGGTTGAAAATCTCCAACATACCTTAACGCAGCGTTATGCCGATTTAGATTTGAATATTGTTCCAGCGATGACCTACGGTAACCCAGGTTTGTCGAATTGTTTACAACAATTACCGCCACAGGATCATCTGCTGTTATTGCCGTTGTTCCCACAGTATTCAGCAACATCGAGTGCACCACAATACGATATTTTATCGAAATGGATGTTGCAACAACGGAATTTACCCGGTGTCAGCATTATTCGCGATTACTATCAACACCCATTATATATTCAGGCTTTGGCTGAAAGTGTACGTCACTTTCAGCAGCAACATGGTCAACCTGAAAAATTATTGATGTCTTTTCATGGTATTCCACAACCTTATGCCGACAAAGGTGATCCGTACGCCGAGCGCTGCCGCCGTACTGCCGAATTGCTGGCGGAAAAGTTGGGATTACAATCGCATCAGTGGGCGATTAGCTTTCAGTCCCGTTTTGGTAAGCAGGAATGGGTAAAACCGTATACCGATGTGCTATTGACCGAGTGGGGAGAGCAAGGTGTGCAATCGGTACAGGTCATCAGTCCTGCATTTTCAGCCGATTGTCTGGAAACATTGGAAGAATTGGCATTGCAAAATGCTGAAATTTTTAAACAGGCAGGTGGTCAAAGCTATGCCTATATTCCTGCGTTGAACAATGATGCGGCGCATTTGGAATTATTAACATCGTTGTTGAGCGCACATCTGGATGCGATTCAAAGCACATTGGCAGGAGTGGCATAATCATGTTGCAAGTCAAAATTATCCCCGTGACCCCTTTTGCGCAAAACTGTTCGATTTTATGGGACAGTGACAGCAAGCAGGCCGTATTGATTGATGCGGGGGGAGAAGCTGAAAAACTAAAAGCAGCGGTTGAAGAATTAGGTTTAACTGTAACCGCTTTGTGGGTCACGCATGGTCATGTCGATCATATTGGTGCAGTGGGGGAGTTGGCACAGCATTGGTCTGTGCCTGTGATTGGCCCTCATCCAGACGATCAATTCTGGATTGATGCTTTGCAGGAAGTGGCAACACGCTATGGTTTTCCTCTGCCCCAAAAAGTTGAAGTGACACAATGGCTGTATGGTGGTGAGCAATTAAAGTTGGGTGAACACCAATTTGAAGTACGCTTTGCGCCAGGTCATACCCCCGGTCATGTCATGTTCTACAATGCACAACACGGTGTGCTTTGGTCGGGAGATGTGCTGTTTAAAGGTTCAATTGGGCGGACGGATTTTCCGAAAGGTGATCATCAGCAATTATTGGATTCCATTCAGCGAGAGTGCTTTAGCTTGCCCGATGAAACGCAATTCATTTCAGGGCATGGCCCAATCAGCACGATTGGACATGAAAAACAGTTTAATCCCTTTGTTTCGGGTCAGGCAGGCTAATGCTTTGCGCGAAGTCTTTTAGTCTTCGCCAAGAGCTTGTAGAGATGCGCTTTTATTGCTTAATCGGCATCATTCATTTTCTATAACTAGTCTTCATAATCATCTTCGTGCCGACTGCCTTTTTGCTGTTGTGGTGAATCCTGTGTTGGCAATTTATATTCATCATTCGCCCAAGCACCTAGGTCAATCAGCTTACAGCGCTCTGAACAAAACGGACGAAATTCATTGGCTTCCCATTGGCTAGGCTTGCCACAACGGGGGCAAGGAAAAGAACGAGACATAATATTTACCTTTAAAATGAGGGGAGATTGCGCTTAAAAGTAGGCAATCCGTTCCGCTATTGCTAAACTTAGCCCA
>JASGGM010000138.1:0-6574 GCA_047605045.1 Acinetobacter sp.
TCAGCCATACGGTCGATTACAGGAACAGCTTTTTTGAAAGCTTCTGTAGCAACAGCATAGTCACCAGCAGCGATAGCACTTACAGTACGTTTGATGTAAGTACGAACCATAGAACGCAAACTTGCGTTATGTTTGCGCGCTTTTAGGTTTTGACGCGCACGTTTTTTAGCTTGAGCAGAGTTTGCCACTCTTGCACTCCTTGAATAAGATGGTCTGGGCGGGCCGAAACATACTGAAACTACTCAGTCTGCCAAAACCAGCCCGTAAACAAGAGCAGTATTTTGATGAATTGACACCATGAAGTCAAGTCTTATGAGGGTTTGATCGAGCGTAGATGCTTAAAAAGCCGTAAAAAATACTTAAAAATTTAAATTGTATCTGAATAATACTACAAAATTGCATTATTTTAAAAATGTATAAAATCCAAGCTATGGGCAGAATTTGAGACTATCGTCGTATTCGTAAGCCTATTCAAGCAAAACGATAGAAACTATACTCATTATATAATGTACATATTATTAAGTGAGAAAAATATGTCTTCGTCTTTTGTGACCTGCGATTTATTGGATGATCATCCAGACCGCGATATTCAAGTTATCAGTCCAAGTTTGGATGGGAAAACATTTAAAAGCTATGGTCGACGTAAGAGTTTCTATGGGGAAATCGTAACGGTTAAATGTTATGAAGATAATTCTAGAGTGAAAGAACTTTTAGCAACGGATGGTACAGGGAAGGTGCTTGTTGTTGATGGTGGTGCATCAATGAGATGTGCATTGATGGGAGATTTAATCGCAGCATCGGCGGTAGAGAATCATTGGAATGGCGTTGTGATTTATGGTTGTGTACGTGATGTTGATGTGCTGACGACTCTCGATTTAGGTATTCATGCGCTGGCAGCGATTCCACAAAAAAGTAACCGACAAGGTATAGGCGTAGTCGATGTTATGTTGAACATCGGCGGTGCGGTGATTCTACCTGGGAATTATCTTTATGCAGACAATAACGGTATTCTCATTTCGTCTGAGAAATTGCTAAAAGACAATTAAGGCAAATGTGGTGATGATAAAGATAGACGTGGTACTATCTTAAATATGACGAACAAGCTTATTTCTTTTCCATGTCTATTTTTGCTCAACAAATCACTGCGCTTCAACTTGAAAAGTTTAAAAATAATGAAAAACGCTGGGTCGGGCGCTTACTTGGCTCGGCTGGTGCATTGCTATTTAAAGAAATCGCAACGCAATCGAATCATTTATTTGTGTTGGTTGCCCGTAACAACCAACATCTAGCTCAGCTTGAAAGTGAGTTAGAGTTTTATGGCATTAAGCCTACAATTTTTCCTGATTGGGAAATTCTACCGTACGATCGTCTCTCACCACATCAAGACATTGTGTCAGAGCGTTTGGCAATTTTATCGAATATGCCACAATCGGGTATTTTATTGCTTTCAGCAACGACGCTAGCGCAACGACTTGCACCAGCATCTTGGGTGCTAGGTGAACATTTTGATATTCAAGTGGGGCAAAAATTTGATTTAGAACAACAAAAAAAGCGTTTAATTCAGGCAGGCTATCATCTGGTTGATACAGTTTATGATCATGGTGAGTTTGCCGTCCGTGGAAGCATCATGGACATTTATGCTTCTGGACAGTCTGTTCCAATTCGCATAGATTTATTTGATGATGAAATTGATAGCTTAAAATTTTTCGATCCTGAAACGCAGCGTACAACCGATACTTTAAATGCATTTCAGGTGTTACCTGCCAAGGAGTTTCCATTAAAGGAAGCACGATCTGTTTTTCGGGATCGTTATGCAGAAAAATTTCCAACTGCCAATCCTAAGAAGAATCCGATTTATCAAGACGTTCTAGAAGGGATTGCATCTCCAGGTTTGGAATTTTATTTTCCTTTGTTCTTTAGTTCAAAGGAGATGGATGAACAAAGTACACTTGCTAGTTATTTACCTCACGATACTGTTTTTATTTGTCCTGATGATTTGGATCAAGGTTTAACGCAATTCTGGCAAGATATTTTAAGACGTTATGAAGATCGTCGACATAATATAGATCAGCCGCTACTGGCACCGCAGGAAATTTTTCTTGCACCGCAACAAATCTTTGAATTACTCAATCAGTTTCGAAGAGTTGTGGTATCTGCTGAAGAACTGCCTGAAAAGATCGGAGTCGTGAATCTGCCCGCAATCATACCTGCACAATTGACGGTCAACGCTAAAGCGGAACAGCCTTTTGCTGCAATTAAAAGTTATGTAGATGCAGCTCATTTTCCAGTGCTGTTTGTTGCGGAAAGTGCAGGTCGACGAGAAACGCTAAAAGATGCTTTGCGTTCAAGTTTAGGTGATATCCCACAGGTTCATAATTTTTCAGATTTTCTTACATCAAAGCATAAAATTGCAATTACCAATGCGCCTTTAGATCGTGGTTTATTCATCGATGACCAATTGGCGGTGATCTCAGAAAATCAACTTTATGAACATCGTGTGGTGCAACGTCGCCGAAAGCGTCAACAGGAAATTTCTGAAGAGTTTTTAATTCGAAGCTTAACGGAACTGAGCATTGGTGCACCTGTGGTGCATATTGATCATGGTGTTGGGCGTTATGCAGGTTTGGTGACTTTAAATATTGATGATCAAGAACATGAATTTTTGCAACTTAATTATGCCGATGAAGCGAAAGTTTATGTTCCTGTATCCAATTTACATTTAATTAGTCGCTATAGTGGTGGTGATCCTGATCTTGCTCCACTGCATAAAATTGGTAGTGATGCATGGAATAAAGCCAAGCGTAAGGCTTTGGAACAAATCCATGATGTTGCAGCAGAATTGCTTCATATTCAGGCACGTCGGCAAGCTAAACCTGGTTACGGTTTTGAGATTGATCAAAGTTTATATATGCAATTTGCAAGTGGTTTTGCCTATGAGGAAACTTTAGACCAAGCCAATGCGATTGATGCGACCTTGTACGATATGCAACAGGCGAAGCCAATGGACCGTTTGGTATGTGGTGACGTTGGTTTCGGTAAGACGGAAGTGGCAATGCGAGCAGCTTTTGTTGCTGTGCAAAACGACAAACAAGTTGCGGTGCTTGTTCCGACGACATTGCTTGCACAACAGCATTATGAGTCATTTAAAGACCGTTTTGCAGATTGGCCTGTACGCATTGAAGTGCTATCTCGATTTGGTTCGAATAAAGCACATGTGGAAACGATTGCAGACTTGGCCGATGGTAAAGTAGATATTGTGATTGGTACACACAAAATTTTGCAGGAAAGTATTCGATTTAAAAATTTAGGTTTAATGATTGTCGATGAAGAACATCGTTTTGGCGTGCGAGATAAAGAGCGTATTAAAGCCATGCGAGCCGATGTTGATATGTTGACCCTAACAGCAACGCCAATTCCACGAACGTTGAATATGTCCTTTAGTGGCATGCGTGATCTCTCTATTATTGCGACGCCACCAGCACGTCGTTTGGCTGTAAAAACTTTTGTTCAAGAACAAACGGATGCCACAATTAAAGAAGCGATTTTACGTGAATTATTACGTGGTGGGCAGGTATACATCTTACATAATGAAGTGGATACCATTGAACGAACAGCAGAAAATATTCGCTTACTGGTTCCAGAAGCACGGGTGGCTGTCGCACATGGACAAATGCGAGAGCGTGAGCTCGAGCAAGTGATGCAACAGTTTTATCATAAGGATTTCAATGTATTGGTATGCTCGACAATTGTTGAAACAGGGATTGATGTTCCAAATGCCAATACCATTATTATTGAACGTGCCGATAAACTCGGATTGGCGCAATTGCACCAATTACGTGGTCGAGTGGGGCGTTCACACCATCAAGCCTATGCATATTTGCTTGTGCCGTCATTGAAAGGTTTAAAAGGTGATGCGGAAAAACGTCTAGATGCAATTCAACGTGCATCGACTTTGGGTGCTGGCTTTATGCTGGCCACAGAGGATTTGGAAATCCGAGGTGCAGGTGAATTACTGGGTGAAAAACAAAGCGGTTCAATGCAGGCTATTGGTTATAGTCTGTATATGGAAATGCTTGAAAAAGCGACAAAAGCGATTCAACAAGGCAAGACCCCTAACTTTGAAGCACCACTCAGTTTGACGTCGGAAATCAACTTGCATATGCCAGCTTTAATTCCAGATGATTATCTGGGGGATGTGCATCAACGTTTATTATTTTATAAACGCATTAGTAACACTAACAGTGAAGAAAAATTAGCCAATATTCGCATGGAGTTGATTGATCGTTTTGGTGTTTTGCCTATTTCAGTGAAACAATTGTTTAGTGTGCATGAGTTGCGTTTACAAGCTGAACAATTGGGAATTACCAAAGTTGATATCAGTCAAAATGGTGGCTACATTGAATTTTCACCAGACACACCCGTACAGGCTATTAGTATTATTCAAATGATACAGAAACAGCCAACATACTTCAGAATGGAAGGTGGTCAGAAGTTGAAGCTCATGGTGCAACTACAAGAATATGATAAACGTATTCAATTTATGAAAGATATTTTTGCTCGTTTATTGCAAGATTTGCCTCGATAATTTGATGATCTGCTCAGTTGTATGAAGCATTATCGACTTACTATAATACAATTGAGCAGAACCTAAATTGTTGACTTCTGTTTAAATAACGGAATAAAAGCCCAGTAAGTACATATTCATGTGAAAATGGATGTGGTAGTATTGGGATACTTTTCGTTATTCTTACGATTTATAAAGATATGTTTAGTTTACATCCCCAACTTGCGCAAGATACTTTTTTTGTCGGCGACTTCCCATTATCAACATGTCGTTTGATGAATGATATGCAATTTCCTTGGTTAATCTTAATTCCGCGTGTTCCAGGTATCACTGAGCTTTATGAATTAAGTCAAGCAGATCAAGAACAATTTTTACGTGAATCTAGCTGGTTGTCTAGCCAATTAGCTCGTGTTTTTCGTGCCGACAAAATGAATGTCGCAGCATTGGGTAATGTTGTACCTCAATTACATTTCCATCATGTTGTGCGTTATCAAAATGACATCGCTTGGCCTAAACCTGTATGGGGATTGCCTGCAGTTCCGTACAGTAATGAAGTATTGGCTCATATGCGTCAAACTTTAATGCTAGCTTTGCGTGGACAAGGCGATATGCCATTTGACTGGCGTATGGATTAAGCACATTATTGATAACATAATGTTGCTTAGAGGTTAAGCAGAAGTGCCATTTGAACGGAATATAAAAAATAAGTTTCTACTCGAAAGTATTTACCGACTTATGGCCTATATCGTTTTATCATTTTCGGTATTGCTATATTATTTTCCAGAGCCGCTTCGATTTCAACATTATGTTGTTTTTATCTTATCAGCTATACTTTTTCCATTTAGCTTAATTTTATTTCAACTTGTTTTTAATAAATTTTTAAAATCCCAACACACACACATTATATTTATATTCGATCTGGTGGTTATTGCATCAGCATTGTCTGCAATACATTTTTCGCTTGTTTTTTCTGGATTAACAATTATTTGCATGTGGTACTTGTCTACAGTCAATAAAATTACTTTTATTACTTCAAGTATTGCTTTTTTAACTTCGGTTTTATTTATTTATTTTAATGGTTACTTCTTTTTCGGATTTGAATCTTATTTTAATATGGGGAATACGGTTTTAACAATTTATAGTCTTATTTGTTTTTCTATATTTTTTGCTGTTATTCATTATTTTAACAAAAACAATTTTCAGGATTTAGTAACAACAAGAGACTATTATCAAGAGCAAATGAATCGTTATGTGCAATTTTCCAATCAATTGAGTCGTTATGCGCCATTACAATTGTGGCAGTCGATTATGCGTGGAGAAATTCAGGCAAAAATTAATTATAAAAGAAAAAAAATGACCATATTTTTCTCAGATGTCATTGGTTTTACTGAGTTGGCAGAGAAATTAATTCCCGATGATTTAGCATTTGTTTTAAATGATTATTTAAGTCACATGGCGGAAATTGCTAAACGTTATGAAGGTACATTAGATAAATTTATTGGCGATGGGATGTTAATTTTTTTCGGTGATCCCCAATCGAATGGTACCGAACAAGATGCAAAACGTTGTATTGAAATGGCATTAGCAATGCGCCAACAAATGCATGTATTACGTGAACGTTGGCTAAAAATGGGTTTCCCTGAACTGCATATTCGTATGGGTATAAGTACAGGGTACTGCCATGTAGGAAATTATGGTTCTGATTATCGAATGTCTTATACGTTAATCGGTTACGATGTTAACTTGGCAGCAAGATTACAGGCTGCTGCACAACCTGATGAAATTTTAATTGCAGATTCAACCTATCAACTGATTAAAGATCAATTTATAAGTGTTCCTAAAGCACCGATGCAGCTCAAAGGTTTGAGTGAATCTATTGATACATGGCAGGTCGTAGATAAGTACACGGGTATATATTCTGATTTACAGCAATGGTTTGATTATGAATATAAAGGCTTTCATTTATTATTGAATTTGGAAGAAGTGCAATATTATGAATATGAACAGCTT
>JASGGM010000139.1:0-6540 GCA_047605045.1 Acinetobacter sp.
GATTGAAAATGTACAACCTGATCGAAAAAATAATGAATTTTTTCGCGGTCTTGTTCCGTAGCACGTTGTGCCGCATACCACGCTGTTCCACCCTCCAATACAAGTCGAGCCTCTTGTACATCAAACCTGTATGAAGGGTCTTCATCAATCAGATGACTCAAAGGTTGTACAATAAATTGATCTGACCAATTATTAGGTAGTTTCTGTACGTATGTCCCATCACCCACTTTACTGTGCAAAACGCCCATACTATTTAATTTCTGTAGCGCCTCTCTGAGTGATGCACGAGACACACTTAACTGCTCGCATAGCTGGCGCTCTGCTGGAAGTCGATCTCCAATTTGCAAATTGTGCTGTTCAATTAGTGTGATCACTTCATCTACAACACGGTCTGCAATTTTCATGTTCACATCCTTAAACTTGTCTTATTACGGAATCATCCACGGGAATACATAGGCTTGAAGGGTAATAATTACCCCAATCATCATTGTAAATACAATGCTATGTTTCACCGTAAAACGGAACAAATCTGACTCTTTCCCCACTAATCCAACAGCTGCACATGCAATTGCAATCGATTGAGGTGAGATCATTTTACCTGTCACACCCCCTGAAGTATTTGCTGCAACCAGAAGTACCTCTGGCACACCTATTTGCTGTGCTGTCGTTGCTTGCAGTGCACTAAACAAAGCATTCGCTGAGGTGTCTGAACCTGTAAGGAACACACCAAGCCAACCTAAAAATGGCGAGAAGAATGTAAATGCCTGACCTGTATGCGCCAAAGCTAATGCCAATGTCGCCGACATACCAGAATAGTTTGCAATAAATGCGAAAGCCAACACCATACCAATCGAATAGATAGGTGTCTTGAGCTCTTTCACTGTTTCGCCAAATGTTGCGACTGCATCGACAGGACGCATTTTTAACATGATGATCGAAATAATCGCTGCAAAAAAGATTGCTGTTCCTGTCGCCGAGAACCAATCAAATTTATAAATCGCATCATAATCAGTTACTTTAGATACCACAGGTGGCATTTTTTGAATCATCTGATGAAGAAATGGCACTTTGATACTGAAAACCCAATCATGCAATGCACCATTTTTAGCAAATAACGCTTTAAATGGCTGAACACTCCATAACGTTACTATTACAGTTAATATCGCAAATGGTGACCAAGCCTTAATAATTTGAGCAATACTATAAGTTTGCTTTTGTTGTTCTAAAATCTTTACATCGACATGCGTATCTTCATCCTGAAAACGGAAAATGTGTTTTGGCTGCCAAAACTTTAGCAATATTGTCAAACTGAGAAGCGATGCAATCGCAGCGGTAATATCGGGTAATTCAGGCCCGACAAAATTCGAGGTCAAATATTGCGCAATTGCAAAAGCACTTCCAGCAACGATGACTGCAGGCCATGTTTCTTTCACACCGCGCCAACCATCCATAATCGCCATTATCCAGAACAATACAATAGGCACCATGAATGGCAACTGGCGGCCAACCATCTGACTAATTTCATGTGTATCAACGCCAGAGACTTGTCCTGCAACAATAATCGGAATCCCCATTGCACCAAAAGCAACAGGTGCCGTATTCACAATCAAGCACAACCCAGCTGCATATAATGGTTTAAAACCTAGTCCCACCAGTAATGCTGCCGTAATTGCAACAGGCGCTCCAAATCCTGCCGCCCCTTCCAAAAACGTACCAAAAGCAAAGCCAACCAGAAGCATTTGTAAACGCTGGTCTTCTGTTAAAGACAAAATAGTTGAACGAATAATATCGAATTGACCTGTTTTCACCGAAATTTTATACAGAAACACTGCGCCAATAATGATCCATGAAATAGGCCACAAACCATAAAAGAAACCATACACAATAGATGCCAATGCCATAGCCGTCGGCATTTGGTACGCAAATAATGAGACCAAAAGTGCCAAAATGACCGTTATTGTTCCTGCAATACTGCCCTTTAAACGAAATACAGCCAAAGCAAGAAAAAAGAAAATTATCGGAATTAATGCGACGATACTCGATAGCCAAATATTTCCGAGTGGGTCGTACATTTGTTGCCATTGTTGAAGCATTGTCAACTCCTTGAAATGCTTACAGCTAAACCTGCTGTTTTATTAAATTGGTCTGACCAATAAGCCCATAAAATCACTTAAAGATCTTCTTATTGATGCAATAATGGTAAATTTTGATGCTTTAAAGTTCAATCATAGCTCATACACGCATCAAAAAAGGTCTGACCAATTTCAACATTTTATTAAGCGCCAATATTTATCTTTTATTTTTAAAAATGATTACTTATCAAAAATTTAACTAATTAAATAGTGTTTTTGAGGGTGCTTTAAACAAAATCTACGACTTTAGTCTAAACGACCAATGCATTATCTCTGATACAACATTTAATTCGAAATTTTGCCATTTCAATAGATTTATGAAGAGAAAAATTCACGTTTTTTAAATTTTCAGTTAGGATGACAGATTAGATATTACCGTGTGTGCATGCCAATGGTTGAACAAACACAAGAATCCTTAGCCGATGATTCAGTCACATCAAAACATGTGTTAAAGGAATATTTTACATTACAACAGTTGGCATTTAAAAATATGCCGAATTTAGCACTGTCACAAAGAAAACAACATCTTCAGCAACTGAAAAGTTTACTACTTCAGCATGAACAACAGATTTGCCAAGCCATTGCAAAAGATTTTGGTCATCGCAGTGAAGACGAAACACGTATTGCAGAATTGCTTCCCAGCGTTACGGGCATCAACCATAGTCTTAAACATCTTAAACAGTGGATGCAACCGAGTAAACGTCATGTCAGTCTGCTGTTTCAACCTGCTCAAGCCTATGTGATGTACCAACCCAAAGGCGTTGTTGGTATTGTTGTACCATGGAACTATCCACTATTTTTAGCGATTGGTCCGCTAGCTCAAGCTTTGGCGGCCGGAAATCGGGTCATGCTAAAAATGAGTGAATTTACACCAACATTTTCTTCATTACTCCAAACTCTCATCCAACAGACATTTCCAGCTGAAATCGTGACTGTCATCACTGGCGATGCAGAGATCGCGCAAACATTTACATCACTCCCATTTGACCACTTACTCTTCACAGGTGCGACTGAAATAGGTCGTCATGTTATGCGCAGTGCTGCTGAGAATCTCACACCTGTTACATTGGAGCTAGGCGGTAAATCTCCAGCGATTATTGGTAAAAATGCAGATTTACTCGAGTCTGCTCGTCGTATCGCGTTTGGTAAAGCAATAAACAGTGGTCAAACTTGCGTTGCGCCCGATTATGTGTTTGTACCTCAATCACTTGAACAAGAATTTATTCAACATTATCAGCATATTATTTTGCAATTTTACCCAAAAATTGAAAACAATCCTGATTACACCATGATTGTAAATGACCGCCAATTACAACGATTAACACAATATTTACAAGATGCCCAAGACAAAGGTGCACATGTACATAACATTCATGCGCAAACATTAAATACAACTGATCGTCGCTTAAGCCATTATCTAGTGACTCAAGTTACAGACGATATGCTATTAATGCGTAATGAGATTTTTGGCCCAATTTTGCCAATTAAAACGTATACAAATATCACCGAGGTCATTGATTATATTCAACAACATTCTCGACCATTGGCCTTATATTATTTTGGACAAGACCTTTCTGAACAACAGCAAATTTTAAACCAGACACACAGTGGCGGTGTATGTTTGAATGAAACGCTGGTTCATGTTGGACAAGAAGAGCTACCTTTTGGTGGTGTTGGCTCATCAGGTATTGGACACTATCATGGCTATGAAGGATTCTTAACCTTTAGCCATGCTAAATCAGTCTTTGTAAAACCACGATTGAGTATGATGAAATTTGTCTATCCGCCTTATGGCCGTAAAATTCAAAAACTCATTTTAAAGTGGTTTCTAAAATAGCATGCAAACCATGAAATGGCTTTTTGAGCATATTGGTCAATGCAGATGTTTTATTCTTAACCATCTCCACACATTCTTCCTAAAAAATGTCATTTTTTAACATTGTCAAATGCATTAAAAATTTACAAGATATACACATATTTTGATTTTGCTGTTTTGAGCGGTTCAGGACAAAGTTTTATAAACAAGTTTAATTTTGCACCAAAACCGCTTAATTTTGCTTAGAACAGGCAAATTTTGGTTGCATTTTCTCATTGGAGCGAGCGACATGACTTCACAAATTTTGGTCATTCATGGACCAAATTTAAATTTGCTAGGACAGCGAGAACCAGAAGTTTATGGTCGTCAAACGCTACACGATATCAATCAGGCATTGACCCAACAAGCACAACAGCAACAATTCAACGTAGATACATTCCAAAGCAATCATGAAGGTGCCATTGTCGACCGAATTCATTTGGCTCAGACACAAGGCGTTGCATTTATTATTATTAATCCAGCCGCGTTTACACACACTTCTGTTGCTTTGCGTGATGCCCTACTTGGCGTAAACATTCCATTTATTGAAGTACATTTATCGAATGTACATGCGCGTGAACCATTTCGCCATCACTCTTATCTGAGCGATAAAGCCCTTGGTGTCATTTGTGGGTTGGGTGCGCAGGGGTATCACTTTGCACTCAGCTATGCAATCAATTTTCTTCAACCTTCCCATTAATTCCTAAGGAATACGAACACTATGGATATTCGTAAAATTAAGAAGCTTATCGACTTGATGATTGAATCTGATCTTCATGCTATTGAAGTGAAAGAAGGCGATCAATCGATTGCTCTGACTCGCCGTAGTCCTGCTCCTGCCCCAATGAGTATTGCTGCAATGCCAGCACCCGCTGCTGAAGTCGCATCTGCTACACCGAAAGCAAAAACTTCTCGTGGTATTGTAGAAACAGCACCAATGGTTGGGGTCTACTATGCAGCACCAAGTCCAGGCGAAGCTCCATTTGTTCAAGTTGGTCAAACTGTTTCTGCAGGCGACACATTGGGTATTATTGAAGCAATGAAAATCATGAACCCAATTGAAGCAACTCAAAGTGGCGTGATTGAAGAAATTCTTGTGAAAAATGGTGAAGTCATCGAGTTTGGTCAACCGTTATTCCGTTACCGCGCATAACTCTACGGGGACTCTCTATGTTGAAAAAAGTTCTCATTGCAAACCGTGGTGAAATCGCCCTGCGAATCACACGGGCTTGTAAAGCACTCGGCATACAAACTGTCGGTGTATATTCCAGTGCAGATAAAGATTTAATGCATTTGCGTTTTGTCGATGAAGCCGTATGTATTGGCCCAGGTGCAACCAGTGAAAGTTACTTGAATATTCCTGCCTTACTTACGGCTGCGGAAGTTACAGGTGCAGATGCAATTCACCCTGGCTATGGCTTTTTATCTGAAAATGCCGAATTTGCCGAAATGGTGGAAAGTTCAGGCTATATTTTCATTGGTCCTCGTCCAGAACATATCCGTTTAATGGGTAACAAAGTCTCTGCAATTACGGCAATGCGTAAAGCAGGTGTACCGACGGTACCTGGTTCACAACACGCGGTAACACCAGCCAATGCAAAAGAAGAAGCAGCTAAAATTGGCTTCCCACTCATTGTAAAAGCTGCTTCTGGTGGTGGTGGTCGTGGTATGCGTATTGTTGAACGCATCGATACACTACTTGAATCTGTGCAAGCTGCGCAACGTGATGCCGAAATGTGGTTTGGTGATGATACGGTTTATATGGAGCGTTTCCTACAAAAACCACGTCATGTCGAAGTACAAGTATTAGCAGATGGTAACGGACATGCAGTACATTTATTTGACCGTGACTGCTCTTTACAACGTCGCCATCAAAAAGTGCTTGAAGAAGCACCTGCGCCAGATTTGCCAGAACAAGCACGTGCAGATATTCTGGAAGCCTGCGTTAATGCCTGTAAACTCATGCAATATCGTGGTGCTGGAACATTTGAATTCTTATTTGAAGAGGGTGAATTCTTCTTCATTGAAATGAATACACGTGTTCAAGTTGAACACCCTGTAACCGAAATGGTGACAGGCATCGATATTATTGAACAACAACTTCGTATTGCTGCTGGTTTAGGTCTTAACCTTGAGCAAAAAGATATTGAAGTACGCGGTCATGCCATTGAATGCCGTATCAATGCCGAAGACCCAACCACCTTTATGCCTTCCCCTGGTAAAATTGAGCATTTTTATGCACCAGGTGGTGCAGGCATTCGTTTGGATTCGCATATTTACGAAGGCTACAGCATTCCGCCGTATTACGATTCTATGATTGCCAAACTTATTTCGCATGGTAAAGATCGTGATACGTCAATTGCACGAATGAAGCAAGCGTTGGATGAGATGATTCTGACTGGTATCAAAACCAACATTCCGCTTCACAAAGACCTTATTTTGCAAGACAAATCATTCTGTGAAACAGCAATGGATATCCATTATTTGGAATCGCATTTGCTAAAACAGCTTGAAGGTGCTGAAGAAAAGAAAGCAGGTTAATTCTGTTTTTCT
>JASGGM010000140.1:0-6525 GCA_047605045.1 Acinetobacter sp.
CTAATGCAATGATGGTGATAATTACGCTCATAAGATTGATATCCATATCAATATAATTTAATAATGATACAAAGCGTATCATTATTAAATTAATAGCATAAAAAATAATCAATGTGAACCAGTGATTTTAGGGAATGACTTAAAATTTTTATAAGCGAATGAATAATAGAGAAATATTTTCATAGAAAACGTTTTTAATATGGAAGTATTCGGTGGGTTTTAATTTAAATTATTGATATAACTTGTTTTATTTAATTTTATATTGGTGGATATAATTTATTCCAAAGAGTGTTTGATATGTAAGTTTAGGTCATTGGCAGCTTGGCGTAGATCATTTTCAAATGCAACGAGGTCTTTTAGAGATTTACGAATTGTGGGAGCATGTGTATATAAGCTGGCTAAAATTTCTCCATTTGGATGAAAGATAGGGACTGAACAAGCAACCATCCCTGCAATAAACTCTTCATCGTCTGTTCCCAACGCATTCTCTCGTATGGTTTGAATCTCTTTCTCCAAGGCTTCGACATCAAGAATTGTATTTTTGGTATAAGGTGTCATCGCAATATTTCTAAGAATATTTGCTCGTTTTTCTGCATTCAAATAACTTAAAAATAATTTACCACTGGATGTACACCATAATGGAACAGTAGAGCCTACAGGCAGATAAACTTGTAAAGGCCAATTGGTTTGTATTCTATCTACATAAAGCATATGGTTTTCCTGAAGGATCGCAATCCCACAAGTTTCACCAATTTTATTGGATAATTTTTCTAAAATTGAAATCCGTTCAACACGAAATTTTTCATTATTCCATACATTGAACAGCAGTTTTTTTACTCTTGCGCCAATTAATAAACCACCATATAAATCAATTTTAACATAGCCTTCTTTTTCTAAGAATTGAATAAGTCGGTGAATACTTGGTTTTGGTATGTCTAATGCAATGGACAGGTCTAGAGGCGAGGGTGGATGATTTGCTTCGCCAACGGCTTCTAATATTTCTAATATACGTGTGATAGATGAGCCTTTTTTCTTTATTTGTTCAGCCATAAGTATTCCATTACAACAATTCAAAAAAGCAATCTGTAACCGATGTTATAGATTGCTTTATTTTAAATACCACTATGATAATTCAAATTAAACTTTAAAATCATCACCTAAATATACTTCACGAACAGTGGCATTCGCTAAAATTTCTTGTGGTGTTCCTTCAGCAATGACTGAGCCTTCACTCACAATATATGCTTTTTCACAAATTGCTAAAGTTTCACGAACGTTGTGATCGGTAATGAGCACACCAATACCACGTGCTTTTAAATTTTGAATAATCTCTTTAATATCTCCGACAGAAATAGGATCGACCCCTGCAAAAGGTTCATCAAGCAACATGAATTTCGGGTCGGCGGCTAAAGCACGTGCAATTTCTGCACGACGACGTTCACCACCAGAAACACTCATTCCCAAAGAGTCTTTAATGTGAGTGATTTTAAAATCATCCAACAGCTCTTTTAGGCGTTGTTCACGTTGCGATTTATTTAATTCCTTACGGGTTTCCAGAATTGCCATGATATTTTCAGCAATGGTCAGTTTCCGAAAAATAGAGGCTTCTTGCGGTAAATAGCCTAAACCTTTGCGTGCGCGTTCATGCATGGCAAAATGCGATAAATCTTGGTTATCTAAATAAATTTCGCCTTTATCCATGCGAACAAGTCCGACCACCATATAAAAGCTGGTGGTTTTTCCTGCACCATTGGGACCTAATAAACCTACAATTTGCCCACTTTGCATTTCAAAGGATACGTCTTTTACAACCCAACGTTTACTGTAGTTTTTCGCCAAGTGTTTTATACAAAGGGTTTGTGGCTGATTTAACGCTTCACTCATTTACTTTTTGCTCCTGGTATGGAGGTTGAGCTATTTGGAGGAATGACAATTTGTACACGACCACGGTTCTGCGATGGACTTGTAGAATCACTTCCAGTACCTGATGAGCTACCAATGGCCTCGATATCACCTTTATTCATGCTATAACGTAAAGTTGCACCACGTACACTTGCACCATCCTGATTAACAAAGGCATTTCCAGTTAAGGTGATAATGCCAGTATCGGCGTTATATACAATTTTTTGCCCTTCACCTTTTGCTAAACCTTTATTTGCATCGGTTTTTTGCTGGAAACGTGCAGGGCGACCAAGTGCTGTAACTGTGCTAATTTGTCGATCCTTATTCAGTTGCGCGGTGACAGAGTCAGCTTGTAACTTCATTGTTCCTTGTTCAATAACAACATTGCCCGTATAAGTCGTATAGCCTGTTTTATCGTTATAAGTTGCGCGGTCTGCCACTAGAGAAACCGGTTGATTGCGGTCGGAGGGTAAAGCATAAGCCGACATTGCAGTCAGTGACAATGCACCTGTAATGGCAATGTTTAGGAAAGATTGACGAGATAGTTTAAGAGTTAGGAGCATACTTTCCTCGAATATTGAAAAACTCATATTGCCCTGTCGTAAAGTCAGCTTTAAGACCCTGACTAATAAAGTTACTTTGAGATGATTCTACTGTTACAACGTGGTTGGTTTCAATTTGTTTAGTTTTGGGATAACCCGTAAGTTGATCAGTTTTGAACGTCATAACTCCTTGAGGGGTATTCTTATTGGCGATAACGCCGCCAGTTAATATCACTTTTTGATTGTCATCATAACCTTGTGCCCGAGCAGCAGTATACGTTGCATCGACATTACCTGCATGAAATGTCGTTGCACGGAAATTTTTTAGTTCAGAATTATCATTGATTTTATTCTGAACAATTTCATCGACTGAAGCACGCGTAGCTAAATGACCAAACTCATCGGTTTGGGTCACTTTGACATCCTTTGCAGAATAGGTCATGTTACGTGCTGAATTTGCATCTAGCTTTTTGCTTTTACCGCTGTAGTAATAATAACCACCGCTTACAGTCGCAATCGCTAAAGCAACGATATATAAAATTTTAGTATCCATAAGCGCAGTTTATCAAATTAAATACGGTTTAAGATGAGTGAGGTGTTGCTAAATATTTTTCAAGCAATTCTTCATAAATACCATGGGCATTAAGTAACATATCGCATACTTCACGAACAGCGCCTCGGCCACCAAATGCCTGAGTGACTAAATCTGCACGGCGGCGAACTTCGACATGACCATTGGGTACAGTCACTTTCATTCCTGCAATAGCGAACGCTGAAAGATCAGGCCAGTCATCCCCCATATAAAGGCAGTCTTCTGGGTGTAAATTTAATTGTGCACATGCCTCACGCAATGCCACGCCTTTATCTTCACGACCTTGAAAAACTAAATCGACACCTAAATCTGACATACGCTTTTCAACAATATTACTTTTACGACCTGTAATAATAATAACTTTTAAGCCTGCCGATTGTACTAATTTCATACCTAAACCGTCACGAATATCGAACGATTTTATTTCATCGCCACTATTACTTAAAGTGACAAAGCCATCGCTTAGAATTCCATCGACATCAAGAACCAAAGCTTTAATATGACTGGCTTGTTCTAATAAAATATAAGATGCCATCTTAAGCGACTCCTGCTTGAATTAAATCATGCATGCCAATAACCCCGATCACCTTATTTTCGGTATCTACCACGACAAATTGATTAATTTTTTTGTCATTTAATTGCTCCAGTGCCTCAACTGCACGAGCTTTTGCCAGAATCGTTGCTGGATTTTTTATCATTACGGCTGAAACAGGGAGATTCACATCAAAGCCTTGTTGTTTATCAATTAGACGACGTAAATCTCCATCGGTAAAAATACCCAATAGCGTATTGTCTTGGTCTACAACTGTGGTTAGACCTAAACGTTTATCAGTAATTTCGTATAACACTTGATTCATAGGTGTATCGGGAGTGACTTTGGGTAATTCTGCGCCTGTATGCATTAAGTGTTCTACATGAAGTAATAGGCGTTTGCCCAATGCACCTGCTGGATGAGAGCGTGCAAAATCATCAGAAGTAAAGCCTCTTGCTTCAAGCAAGGCGACCGCCAAAGCATCACCTAAAACGAGCGTTGCGGTTGTACTTGATGTAGGTGCTAGACCCAGTGGGCAAGCTTCATGTAAATTACCTAAAGTTAATGCAACATCGGCATTTTGTGGCATTGGCCCTTGGTCAGTACCACTAATTGTAATCAGTGGAATGTCTAGATACTTAATTAATGGCATAAGCATCATAATTTCATCGCTTTTACCAGAATTGGAAATGGCAATCAGCACATCGCCTTTGACCAACATACCCAAGTCACCATGACCTGCTTCACCTGGGTGCATAAAGAAGGAAGGTGTACCTGTCGAAGCAAAAGTAGCGGCCATTTTCCGACCAATATGACCAGATTTCCCCATACCTGTAATAACCAATCGTCCCTTACAATTCAGAATAATTTCACATGCTTGGACAAAACGTGTATCAATTTGCCCAGATAAAGTGTCGAGCGATTGTTTCTCAATCTCGATAGTTTCTAAAGCAACCTTTTTAAAATCAATCTGGTTCAATGTATTTGGAAAATTCAAAACTGACTACCTTTACAAACGGACGTTGCACTGAACATGCAATAATATCGTGTATTTTAACACAGATCATTTGAACACTCTTTTTTCAAATGAGATCACAAGCATATATTTTTTTTGGATAAAACTTTGTGAAATATTGTGCATCAGTTATGATGTAACCCTGTTTTATAGCCGTTGAAACTTCAATATGCAGCCATTTGTTTTATATAACTCAGAGCAACGTAAAAAAGTTGAATTTATCCCCAAAAAACAAGGTCATATCGATATGTATGTCTGTGGGATGACTGTTTATGATTACTGTCATATCGGGCATGCTCGGGTTTTAGTTGCATTTGACTACATTACACGGTTTTTACGTCATCAAGGCTGGAATGTAAAATATGTTCGTAATATCACCGATATTGACGACAAAATTATTCAACGTGCCAATGAAAATGGTGAAACGATTCAACAATTAACAGAGCGTTTCATTCAAGCCATGAATGAGGATTCACAAAGTTTAGGTTGCTTACCACCAGATGAAGCACCTAAAGCGACTGAATATATCGACCAGATGCAAACGATGATCAGCACATTGGTTGATAATGGTGCAGCCTATCCTGCATCTAATGGTGATGTGTATTTTGCAGTCGATAAGTTTCCAAATTATGGTCGATTATCTGGACGTAAACTCGATGATATGCAAGCAGGTGCAAGTGAGCGTATTGATGTCGAAGTTGAGAAAAAACATCCGTTCGATTTTGTACTCTGGAAACATGCAAAAGCCAATGAACCGTTCTGGACATCGCCTTGGGGTAATGGTCGTCCAGGTTGGCATATTGAATGTTCTGCAATGTCGACTTGCTGCTTAGGCAAGCATTTCGATATCCATGGGGGTGGGGGTGACTTACTCTTTCCACATCATGAAAATGAAATTGCACAAAGTGAAGCAGCTACTGGCGAACAATATGTAAATTACTGGATGCATGTTGGTTTCATCAACATTGATGGCGAGAAAATGTCTAAATCTTTAGGCAATTTTTTTACGATTCGCGATGTGATGGAAAAATTTCATCCCGAAGTGATTCGCTACTTTATTATGTCTTCGCATTACCGTAGTCCAATTAACTTTTCAGACCTTGCATTAAAAGAAGCTAAAACTGCACTGAGCCGTTTTTATCATTCCTTTAAAGCATACCAACAACGATTTGGTATTGAAAATCATCCAACGCATCCCGTCTATGAAGATTCAATTCAGCGTTTTAATGCCGCTATGTCAGATGATTTTAATACGTCGGAAGCATTGGCAGTATTATTTGAGTTGAATAAAGAGTTAAATCGAGCACTGAAAGAAGACGATGAGGATGTTGCGCATATGAGTTATACGACGTTGCGTCATCTGGTTGATATTCTTGCGATTGTTCAATATCCAGTAGATGAATTTCTAAAATCTGATATTGGACAAGAAGCTTTAAATTTAACGGATCATGAGATTGACCATTTAATTCAACAACGTGCCGATGCAAAAAAAGCAAAAGATTTTGCAAAAGCCGATGACATTCGACAATCTTTATTGCAACAAGGCGTTGCGCTAGAGGATACGCGTCAGGGCACAATCTGGCGCCGTGCTGACTAGTGTTAAATTGAAAAATATGATGTAAACATGATTTTAATTAATGCTTTACATTGTATTTTTCTTTTAGAACAATGTCATGTTTAAAGTGAAATGCTACGTTGGTGATTAAATATACAGATACAGGGTTTATATACTTAATCATGAACGCAGTGATGTTTATTATTAGTTACGTTAAACTTTGTATAAAAATTAATCACATGAAGTGCATGTTATCTTAAATTCATTGACATATTCTTTTTTTAACATAGAATAGCGCAATCGAAATTATTCAGTTATCTGAATGATTGATTAGCGGGAATAGCTCAGTTGGTAGAGCATAACCTTGCCAAGGTTGGGGTCGCGAGT
>JASGGM010000141.1:0-6509 GCA_047605045.1 Acinetobacter sp.
GGACATTGGAGACAATATGCATAACATGTGAGTAACGCTCAATGACCATCTTATCGGTAACTTGAACTTTACCCACTTTCGAAACGCGCCCAACATCATTGCGTCCCAAGTCGATCAGCATCAAGTGTTCCGCAATTTCTTTCTCATCGGACAATAGGTCTTTTTCTAAAGCAAGGTCCTCCTCCTTCGTTTTACCTCGTGGCCGCGTACCAGCCAATGGCCGAACGGTTGCAATACCATTTTCCAAACGAGATAAAATTTCTGGTGACGATCCTACAATATGGAATGGTTTTTGGTCATTGAGTGTTTGCCCTTGCACCAAAAATAAATAAGGAGATGGGTTAAGATGACGCAGTGCACGATAGACCTGTAACGCATCTCCATCAAAGTCAGATACCATACGCTGTCCTGGCACAACCTGCATTACATCGCCAGCACGAATATACTCTTTGACTTTTTCTACTGTTTCTATGAATTTTGTTTTTCCCGTTATGGATTCAAAGTGCGGAGGCGTATGTGGTTTGGCTGGTAAACTTATCGGTGTCGCCAGCAATGCCTCTAAATCATCCAGCTGTCGTTGTGCTTGCTGATAAGCATCACTCTGTGTCACATCTGCATGTACGATTAGAAATAGGGTGTCTTTTAAATTATCAAATACAATGACGGTTTTAGAAAGCATCATCCAAATATCAGGGAGTGTCACTGGATCATATGCAGGGATATTTTTCAATCGTGGTTCAATATAGCGAACTGCATCGTAACCAAAATAACCAACCAACCCACCTGTAAAACCTGGTAATTCTGGTAATTGTTGTTTGGTCGGCACTTTAAATTGCGCTAAAAAGTTTCGTATATATTGAAACGGATCATCACATTGCGCTTTTTCTAATTGCCCATCGACATGCTGTATGGTGAGTTGTCTTTCATTACAAGAAAATACCGTCGATTCACCCAAGCCAATAATTGAATAACGCGCCCAATTTTCCCCACCTTCCACAGACTCAAACAGATAGGCTTGCGTATGTTGTTTTAATCGCGCAAAAACTGTTAATGGCGTATCTGTATCTGCAAGGCGTTGGCGAAATACAGGAATGGTATTAAAGCCTTGTTGTTGTAGACTTTGGAATTTTTCGAGCGTTATCATTTGGAATGCCTTTATTGAGGTTGATCAAGGTTTACGTGCACATTTTAATGTGAGCAACGCCATCGAAATTGCATGATCATTTTCATTCCAAATTCCTGTAACTCATCGTGATGGGATTAAGACCGTTAGGGTATCAATCACTTGTTGCGGTTGGCAAGCCCGAATATCTTCTCCATGATTATAACCATAGCTCATCACGATACAATCTATCCCTGCACGGCGAGCAGCCTCAACGTCATTTTTTGAATCTCCAAACATTAATGTTTTTTCAATGCTGGTCTGAAAGTACTGTACCGCATATTGAAGAGGTAACGGATCCGGCTTGCGCTTAGCCAAACTATCCCCCCCCAGAATTAATTCAAAATAATGAGATATATTTAGTTTTTGCAATAAATCCTTCGCCAACTGTTCAGGTTTATTGGTCACACATGCCATTTTAAATTGTTGTGTTTTACAATAATCTAAAAATGGAAGCACGCCTAAAAATGGTTGGCTTTTTACGCATAATTCCAGCGCATAGATCTCTAAATACTGCTGTAATAATTGTTGATGCTGTAATGGATCAATTTGACCAGTAAGATATTCCAAAACACGATCGCATAATTTACCCGTGCCTTGTCCAACCCACTGTCTAATATTTTGCTCTGTCACTTGTGGCAGGTTTAATTGCGCAAGCGTCAAATTCATTGCGCGATACATATCAGCCGCTGTATCAATTAATGTTCCATCTAAATCAAAAAGCAGTAATTCTCGTTGATTCAATCGACTAATTGACATCTGTTGTTACCCCATCTGTTTTTATAGTATTAATTTTGACTGAATCTATCGGAACAAAAACCATGCAATTAGTGCAATAAGAATTAAAACAATAATACTGATTAATCCAACAGATGCATTTTTTTGCTGTTCAACTTCTTCATCAACTCTTGACGGTGGCGCATTTACAGGAATGACTTGTGGCTCTGGTTTTATATTTAAATCGACATTTTGAGGAATAGGCGCTGGCTTTGGTATTGAAATATTTTGTGGTACGCCTTCGCGATTTAATGTCGTTTCTGCAACACGCTCTGTAAGGCTTGGCATACCCTGTTCATTCATATTCTTTGCAAGTGAAGAATGGCTATTCTCACTGTCTGTATTCGCAATATCCGCATTCGTAGCAGGTGCTAGCACAGAAAACTTTATATTGGCAAACTGTACAATATCACCCTGTTTTAATAATGTATCGTTTTCAATACGCAAATCATTCACAAAAGTACCATTTGATGATTTTAAATCACTCAACCACAAACCATCTTGCTGTAAAGAAAAAGATGCATGCCGACGAGAAATTGCCGATGACTGCAAGACAATATCACAGTCCAAATGACGCCCGACAACCATTGAGTGATCTATTGTAATTTCTTGACCATTTAATTCATCAGAAATAGCTTGTAATGTCCAGCTCATATCCATCCGCCTTGTTTACTCAAGCTTTAGCATAGCATATTTTCGACATCATCTGATTTGGTTTTGTTATTTCAATGAAGATCCGATGTATTATTTAAAATAGATGAAACATGAATTGTTTTAATTCTTCTAATAGATGTTAGCAGGTTATTTTAATAAGAAAATAGCCGATATGGGTTAAATACAAACATTACGCCAAGATATCGGCTTTTTAGGCAAGTCTTAGATTAAGAAATCTTCAAGATTTGCGCCTTTATCTAGTTCAGCAACCAACCAACGTGGTTGTTTGCCACGACCAGTCCAAGTATCTTGAGGGTTGTTTTTGTTACGGTAACGAGGCTCAACAGTTTTACGCGTTGTGTTTTTACGTTTTTGTGTGCCAAATTCAAGTAACTGCTCAACAGTAAGATCCAAATCAGCAGCAATTTGGTTTACTTTATTATAAGCATCCTGAATTGCCTGTTCTTTTTTAGATGCAATCAGAACTTCAGCTTCACGTTGTAAACGCTTCAGTTCTTCCACACTTAGATTACTAATATCTTGTACCACGTGGTTTTCTCCCTAGTATGAATTAGAAATTTATTTTAAATAAACTTCAGTTCGCTCATGTTAATCAATATTATTCTGGTTGTATAGATTTAAAACTAAATTAATTGTTAATTTCTATCTTTTATTTGCTACAGTTGATTATCAATCATTTAATTTATATTTTATGAATATTTCTCATTCTAAGAAATATTCATAAATATATATTTAAAAAAGCACCAACATTGTTTTAGGAATTTTGCTAAAGCACATAGATATCTATAAAAATCTTTATACTGCCTAAATATTAATTTTCAGAAAGTTACTGTTACCTTCAAATAACAGATTGAGCTGCTGTGCTAACGTTTCATGATCTTGCAATTGTACTTTTATTCGCAAATAACTCATTAATAAATTATCTGGAAATAATTCAAGTAATGCAGCGGCCTCTGTTTGGCGTGCGGTTGCCTGATAAACATGCCATTTTGCGAAGGTAAATACTGGGATTGGTGTATATTTTTGCTCCCATGCTTCTACATGACGCTCAATCTCAAGATAATCTGGCTGCTGCTTCAGAAGTTGCTTCTCAAACCACATATAAAAAACATCCTGATCAAACATCTCATTTAATAAGTGCTCCGCCAAATCTTCATGTGCAACACTCATTTCAGGTAATCTTGCAAGAATTTTCAACCACAGCACCTTGTTTTCGCGTGCAGATTGATAAATGTGATGTTCCTGCAATGTGTGATAACGCTGCTGTAATGCTTCCAAATCATCATAAGAAGCCTGATCAAAATCAGTGAGTATTTGCTGCAACCACAAGGTCTTATCTTGTGTCGAAAGAATGCCAAATTGCGTCGCATGTAAATACAACCACGGGAATTGAATCGCAAACTTACCCCAGAAGTAGTTTAATTTTCGTTCATAACCCTGTCGAATATCGTTTAACCACGGTGAAATATCATGTTGCGATAAAAACTCCAGATGTGTCAAAGCTTTTTGGCCACTTCCCTCTGCCAAATAAACTTCTATTCGTTGCATTTCCGCCAACTCAAAAGCAAGTGGCGAAGAAGCCTGTAAAATATTAAGTGCCTGCTCCAATTGTCCATTTTTTCTCAAATACATGGATTGAATAATTTCATTTAATAAAATTGAGGGTGAGAATATACCCTGAATCATGTTCTTTTCATCACGATCTGCATTAAGTAGCCACAGAACGGCTAATTTTTCATATGGATGTAAATCTTGAAAATTAAATATCTTTTCTTTTTTACGCTGTAATTTTGCAAAATAGCGTTTAAATGCAAGCCATATCATTTGAGCAATGAAGCTTGCCAAGGCTAACACAATAAATAATATCCAGATATTTGTTTGTATTTGCCATTGACGAAAATAGATATATACATATCCCGCACCATAGCCATAGCTTAAAATACTTAAAATAGCAGCAACGACTAATATTAATAATAAATAGGAGCGTAATAAATATTTCATTTTTCTCTCCTAGATTAATTTAACAGTGCCATGGCTGATAGTTTAGGGATATCCGTCATTGGTAACGCTTTGGCTTTTTCTAAAAGACGCCGTAATTCAGGTTGATTCAATGCAGGAGCTTGTTGTAATAATAAAATAATATCATTCAAGCTTTGCTGAAATTCATCATATTGGTTTGACGCCAATGCTTCTTGTGCAAGCAATAAACGAAGTTGGGCTTCTTTCACCACAAGCCTTTGATCCATTAACGCTATCTTTTGCTGTGCAGTAGAAGAGACTTGCACCCAGTTTTCCCAAAAATGTTTTTTCTCTATGGGTTTTTGATATTGTGCATGGCTTGTGTTTAATACACGACTAAACTGTTGATCAATTTTAGCCAGTAACACTTGAGACTGTGTCCGTTGGGATTGATGAAGATCATGATATTGCTGAATCGCACTTAAATCACGACTCAACGCTTGAATTAAACCTTGTTCTATCGCTGGGGAAAGTGCATAAGTCGGAATCTGTTGACTTAATTGTTTGAGCTGCTCAAAAGCATAAATATCTTGCTGCTGTTGTAGTGCAAATTGAACTAAATTTAATTGTTGTTTTACCACGTTGATTGGATTTAATGCAGAAGTAACG
Organism: Acinetobacter sp.; assembly: GCA_047605045.1. Lineage (GTDB taxonomy): Bacteria > Pseudomonadota > Gammaproteobacteria > Pseudomonadales > Moraxellaceae > Acinetobacter. Next base: position 5,243 of record JASGGM010000141.1, read on the forward strand.
TCGATATTCGATGTTTGCGCGTGAGTAGACGATGAGCGTGTTTGTGTTTGGCGTTGTAATGCAACTAACTGATCGGTTAAATATGCATTGGATTGATCATTTAAAGTAATACGATTTTGTAATTCTTGAATTTGTTTAATATTCTGGGTTTGGTCATAGCTTAACTTAACAATCCACAACAAAGCCAGAAAAATTAACCCAACCCATAGCTTTTTCATATCAATCCTTATGTGCAAATAAACAATGTCGTATCGTTTCAGGCTTTAGATCATTTATATGGATAACATGCCCAATATTTTCGAATGGCAAAGTTTCTTGTACTCGCTTTGTCAGACGATCCCCCAACGTGAGATAAATACATCGCTTAAAAATTTCGATATTATTTTGACATAGATTTTGCCAATTCAACCAACTGGCTTCACTACTTATACAAACATAAACGTCTTTATGTTGTTGCCAATGCTGTTGTAAAAAGAGTTTTTTTTCAAAATCCTGTCGTGTGATTGGACAAGAACGTTGATACAGCAAAAAATTTAAAATCTGATGCCCTTGAGCTTGCAAAAAATCCAGCATTAACGTTCGCCCACCCAGACCACGCCAAAAAGCAATTTTATTGATTTTATGCTGCATAAATACAGGAAGTTTCAAAATTCCTTCCGAGGTTTCTATTTCTGGAAGAATCGGACAAATTCCTGCCTGTCTTAATACCTGTGCAGTTGACTCACCCACTGCAACCCACTGTAATTGTTTTAATTGTTGTAAATTTATCCCAAAATAAGCTAAGTAGCTTAATCCGATCTCAGCAGCACGAGGGCTAACAACAATTAACACCTGTGTTGAAGGTAAGTCGGCAAAACATTGTTTTAACTCTTCATTCGGTTCAATCGCCGTCAGCTGTAATAATGGCAAATCAATCACATGAACATGATTTGCCCTCAGAACCTGCGTTAATTCATACGCACGTTCTGGTGGACGCGTATTCACAAACAACATTATTGATCTTGCAAGGCTTGGAGTAAATGCCCTGCACCTTGATCCAATAACTGCTGGGCAAGACGCTCCCCTAAAGCCAGCGCATTTTCCCGAGTGGCAGGGGTCTGTCCAGAAGCTGTCAGTAAGACCTGACCATCGATACTGCCTACACGCCCTTGCATTGTAATCTGATTTTTTTCTAACGTCGCATAACCTGCAATCGGGACTTGGCACCCTCCTTGCAAATACGTATTAAATGCCCTTTCCGCACGCACACAAAGTTCTGTGTTTTCAT